>JAJFMR010000184.1 GCA_020696915.1 Rhizobiaceae bacterium
CCGGGCGTAAGGCGATCGATGCCGGTATCCGCATCGGCTTGCACCCCGATCAGTTCTGTGTTCTGAACAGTGCCAATCCGGCGACGCTGAAGAACTCGGTGGATGAGCTGGAGTACCATGCCGATATCCTGCGGATGATGGGACTTGCCGGCGGCTGGCACCCATGGGGTGCTCACGTCAACATCCACGGCGGCGGGCGTGCGGAAGGGGTTTCCGGCTTCCGCCGTGGCTTTGACTTGCTGTCGATGGATGCGCGCAACCTGCTGACGGTCGAGAACGATGAAATGTCCTACGGGCTGGGCGACCTGCTGCCGCTGGCGGAAGTTGTGCCCATCGTCCTCGATCTGCATCATCACTGGGTCAAAACGGCAGGCGAGTATATCGGTGCCGATGACCCCCGCATCGACACGATCAGCCAGTCCTGGCGCGGCGTGCGACCCGTGGCGCATGTCAGCGTATCGCGTGAGGACCTGCTGGACGGTTGGCCGGACGACATGCTGCCGGACTATGCGGTCCTCGATGCCCGCGGACTGAAGGCCAAGGACCTGCGCGCCCATTCCCGGCGCATGTGGAATCACGCGGTCAATCGGCTGGTGTCGGAACATCTCGCATGGGCCGACTTCGAGGTGGAGGCCAAGGCCAAGAACCTCGCCGTCGATGACTTGGAGCGCGATGCGCTCCGCTTCGGGGCGCTGTCGCAGTGACCGCCCTTGGCGCCTTGAAGGCGAAAGCGACACCCCCACCCCTGGACGTGGTTCGTATCCTGATCGAACCGGCCGCGGCGGAGCATCCACGCGGCCGGCAGATCCTCGACCGCTTCGCGCATGCCGAGCGGGTCGAGATCGCCTCGCACTGGAACATCCCCGACCTGCACGGCGACAGCGACAAGGTCGAGGAGTGGGTGCGTACCAAGCGCGGCGTGCTGGTGCTCGGCATCAAGAAGACACTGACGGTACGGCCAAACGGGCGTAGTGGCGACTTCATAGCCCCGTCGCACTCCAACGGCTGCGCCATGGCGTGCGCCTACTGCTATGTCTCGGGGCGCAAGGGCTGCGCCAACACGATCACGACCTTCGTCAACATCGATGGCATCGCCGCCGCCATCGAGCGCCACGCCAGCAAACTCGATCCCAAGACAACACCGAACCAAGTGGACGAGGGGTGCCTCCAGATCGGCGATGCTACCGGACAGCTCGGCCCGCTTGTCCTTCAAAGCGGCAACTACATGCGCTTCGGCCATAACCCGTATCCTCCGTGATGAAGGGAGCCTATCCGTCATATGGCACTGCCGTGCCGGAAACGGGGGACGTCCATCTCATCAAAGCCAGTGATCGCCCCTTCACCCGAAGCGGCGCGCGGAAGGAAACAATCCCACGGGTCGCCGTGAAGGCGATGCGCCGGTGGCCGATGTCGTCGCGAGCTTTGGCGGCGCCCCCTCACGACGCGGCCACGCGTCCCATCACGCATTCGGCAAGCAGCTCATAGGACCGGAGGCGCGCCGCCGGATCGAAACATACCGTGAGAATCAGGAGTTCATCCACACCGTAGCGGGACGCCAATTCGACAAGCCGCTCCCTGACCTGTTCCGGCGCGCCCACGATCCTGGCGCCGGGTCCCGCAGCCGTGGAAGCGACGTGTTCCGCGATTCCAAGCCGCTCCGCCTCTTCGACCGACGGAAAGGGTCCGGCGCCGCCTTGACCGATCCGCAACCCCCACAGCTCGCGGGAAAGATCCAGGCGGCGCGCCTCGCGCTCGGTATCCGCGCACAGGACGAAGGCGCAGACGCTGACCCGCGGCGCCGCCAGCCAAACCGAAGGACGGAAGTGGCGCCGGTATTCCTCCACCGCGGCGGGGCCGTTGACGGGATTGATGAAATGGGCGAACGAAAAAGAGCAACCGAACCGAGCGGCCTGCGCCGCGCCATGCCCGCTTGAACCGAGAAGCCATGGTTCCGGCGCGGTCGGTCCCTTCGGTTGGGCGCATACCGTCCGGAACCGATGGCCGGTCGGGATCTCGTCCCTCAAAAACGCGAGCAGCTCGGCCACTTGGTCGGGAAACCGGTCGGGGGAAAGCGGAGCGTGACCCGCTCCGAGAGCGCATGCCGTGATACCGTCTCCGCCCGGCGCGCGGCCGATGCCAAGGTCGATCCGTCCGGGATGAAGCGCCTCCAGCACCCTGAAGGTCTCCGCGACCTTCAGCGGCGCATAGTGATTGAGCATGACGCCCCCCGTCCCGATCCGCATGGTCGAGGTGACCGCCGCGAGGTGAGCCGCCAGGATCTCCGGCGCCGTGCCCGCGAAGGCTTCAGAGGAATGGTGTTCCGCCACCCAGTAGCGCCGATAGCCCAACCGCTCCGCCGCCCACGCCAGCGTCACCGTCTCGGCGATCGATTTCCCCGCGCTCCATCCCGCCCGGATCGGCGATTGATCGAGCACGCCGAGCGTAAGGTCGCGGTGGCCCCTTCCGGTGTCGTCCGGCCGGAAATTCCTCATCATCGCGTCTTTCAAAATTGCCGATCCCTGGACAAGATTGCCGATACCCGGCGCGCCGGATTCATCCGGACCATCGTGCGGGGCCGGCGTCCGCGCGTCTGTGAACCGGACCACAGCCTCCGCCAGCGCCGATGGCCGCCCAGTGAAATCGCGGGAGTGAAATTAAGGTCGTGGGATTGTGGGCCGGTTCACATGCGCCGGTAGGACGTCCGAATAAGATCGGTTTCGCGAATTCATGGGATCGCCGCCGGCCAAGGCCGGAAAAAGAACACCATCGGAGTCCCGACAAGACATGCAAGTGGACTTTCAGCGGACCTTGCTCGCCATCGCTTCCGACCGGAAGCGCGCGGGAATCGATCATGTGATCATCGGCTTCCTGTCGCTGCTGTTCCTCGCCTGGAGTGTTTGGCTTTTCGCCGCCCGTCTGCCGCTTTTCCAAATCTCGACCTCCGCCCGCGTCGAAGTGAGCCAGCAGGGAAGCCCGCTCGAGGTGGCCACCGATGGGCAGGTGGCGAAGACCGATCTCAAGTTGGGGCGGGCGGTGCGGGCCGGCGACGTGCTGGTCGAACTCGACGAGGAAGCCGTCACATGGAAGATCGACGGCCTGAAAGCCGAGATCGAAGCCCTGTCGGCGCAGCTCACGGCGCGCCGCAAAAGGGCGGAACTCGCCGAACGCGTCCTGGCCGAACACGGCGAACAAAGCCGCACGGCCATAGAGCAGGCGCGCGCCAAGATCGATCAGGCCCAGGCGGCGGCGCGGTTCAGCCAACAGGACGCCGATCAAAGCGAGCAGCTATACAAGAAGGGCATCGCGTCCAAGACCAGTTATCGGACGGCCATCCGCGACACCCAGCAGAACCTGGCGCTGGCGCGGGCCGCCGAGATCGAGGTGGATCGGCTGAAAGCCCAGGCGGCGATCGACCAGAGCGAAGCCGCCGTCCGCTTCGCCGAATTGAACAGCCTCGTGGCCGAGCTTGAAGCCATCCTCGCGGGGAAACGCGCGGAACTGGAAACCCTGCGCAAGGAGCGCGAGAATCACAGGATCCGCGCCGCTTCCAACGGCATCCTGGGTGAAATCGCGGATATCCGCGCCGGTTCCTACGTCGAGGCCGGAACCCGGCTGGCGACGATCGTGCCGGACGGCGAACTCCGTATCGTGGCCGCCTTCGCGCCGTCGGCGGCGTTCGGAAGGATCGTTCCCGGCCAGCCCGCCAGCGTCAGGCTGGCGGGCTTCCCCTGGGAGCAATACGGCACGGTTCCGGCGCATGTCGTCAGCGTCGCGAGAGAGGTCCGCGACAACACGGTGCGGGTCGAGCTCGGCATTGAGGACGGCGGCAATCCGCTCATTCCGCTGCAACACGGCCTTCCCGGAGAGGCCGAGGTCACCGTGGCGGAAATCTCCCCCTGGGCGCTGATCGTGCGGAAGGCGGCCGAGTTCATCCAGCCGGCCTCGCGGAACGATCCGCCCCCAGCGGCGTCCTGACACTCATGGGCAAGCGCCAGACTTCGGAACCGACGCGCGGGAGACGCTTCCTCGCGCCGGAATTCGTCCAGACCTCGGCGATGGATTGCGGTCCGGCGGCGCTCGCCTGCGCGCTGCAAGGCTTCGGCGTGAACGCCGACTTCGGCCGGCTGCGGGAAGCCTGCCAGACGCGGCTCGACGGCACGTCGATCGACAGGATCGAAGAGACGGCTCAACTGCTGGGACTGGACGCCGAACAGGTCATCCTGCCGCACGAACACCTGCTTCTCAAGGAAACCGGGTCGCTGCCCGCGATCGTCCTGACCAACGCGCCCAACGGCGCCTTGCACTTCGTCGTGGCCTGGAGGACGGTCGGTCCCTGGGTCCAGGTGATGGACCCGCAATGCGGCCGGCGCTGGGCCCGCGCCCGCGACTTCCTGGAGAGCCTGTATCTCCACGGCGTCGCCGTGTCGGCCGCCGATTGGCGCGACTGGGCGGAAAGCCCGGCCAATCTCGACGCGCTGCGATGCCGGGCGGCCCGGATCGGTATCGCCCGCGCCGCCGCCGAGGACCTGCTGAGGCAGGCCCTCGACGATCCGGGCTGGCGCTCGCTGGCGACACTGGACGCCGCCCTCCGGATGACGTCGAAGCTGGTCGAAGGCGGTGGCGTCGCCAAGGGCGGGGAAGCCCTGCGCCTGATGTCGAGCCTGATCCGGCGCGCGTCCGAACCCGACGGGGCGGGCGTCATCCCCAATCCCTTTCACGCCGCCCAACCCGCCCCCGGCATGCCGGACGTTCTGGTGGCGCGGGGGGCGGTGGCCGTCACGATCGCCGGAACGAAGCGCCGCGCGGACCCGGCGGAGGCGGACCCACCGGAAGACCGGGAGGCCGCGCCAGAAACAGCGTCGATCCTGGAAGCGCCCGCGGCCAGACCCTTTCGGAACCTGGGCCGGATGATGCTGGCCGACGGTCCCATCCGGATCGTGGCGCTGATGACCGGTCTGCTGGTCAGCGCCGCGCTGACGACCGCCGGCGCCCTTGTCCTGCAACGGACATTGACGCTTCCCGAAAGCCTTGTCGTGGAACTGCAACGCCTGGACGCCGCCATCCTGATCATCGGGTTCTTCGCCCTGCTCGCGCTGCTGGAGATCCCCGTCCAGGCGGAGATTTCGCGAACCGGCCGCGCCCTGGAAATCAGGCTGCGCGCCACTTTCCTGGCGAAGCTGCCGAAGCTCGCCCTGGACTATTTCACCAGCCGTCCGAATTCCGACATGGCGCAGCGGTGCCACGGCCTGCACGCGCTGCGGCGCGCTCCCCAGATCGGTTCCCAACTGGTCCGGTCGGCCGCGATGCTCCTGACCACGACCGCCGGCCTTCTCTGGCTCGCTCCCGACGCCGCCGACTGGATCGGATCGTTGATGGCGGCGGTGACGATCGTTCATCTGGCCCTGCACCCGGCGATGAACGAACGCGACCTGCGCTTCAGGACGCATGCCGGCGCTCTGACGCGGTTTCACCTCGACGCACTTCTCGGAACGGTCCCGATACGCGCCCACGCCGCCCAGTCCAGCGTCCTGATGGAACACGAATCCCTGCTTGCGGAATGGTGGAGAACCGGCCAGCAGCTTCTCCGCCTGAACGTCTGGTTGGGCGGCTTGGAAACGGCGCTCGGCACCGGTCTAGCGCTGGCGCTTCTCACCCACGCTCTCGTGTTCGGCGACAACCACGAGAACTTCCTGCTGTTCGCCTATTGGGCGCTGAGCCTTCCCCTCTTCGCTCAGATGCTGGGACAGACCTTGCGGCAGGTCCCGGTCTATCGAAGCCTGATGCTCCGCCTTCTCGAACCGCTCGGCGCTCCGGACGAGGGGCAGCCGCCGGGAGACATCCGCTCGCCGCCCGCGAATATGGGCGCCCGGCATGGGATCGCCATCGGCATGCGCGGCGTCCGGGTCCGTCTCGGCGGCCGCGTGGTGCTCGACGACATCGATCTCGACATCGAGCCTGGAAGCCATGTCGCGATCGTCGGCTCGTCGGGTTCCGGGAAATCGAGCCTCGTCGGCCTGCTGCTCGGGTGGCGCAAACCCGACCAGGGAAGCCTTTGGATCGACGGCGCGAGGCATGACTCGCAGCGCCTGAGGACCGTCACGGCCTGGGTCGATCCGACCGTGCAACTCTGGAGCGGCACGCTGTTCGACAATATCCTTTACGGGGCGACGACGAACGAAATCGACGCCATTGGCCGCGCCGTGACGGCGGCGCAACTGCGCTCCGTGCTGCGGCACCTTCCCGACGGCATGCAGACCCGGCTGGGAGAGAACGGCGC
>JAJFMR010000545.1 GCA_020696915.1 Rhizobiaceae bacterium
ACGCCGGCCGGCGTGACGATCGCCACCGATTTCAGCGGCGTCTACGGGGCGGACCCGCTGCCGCGCGTCGTCACGATGAACAAGGCGCACAGCACGCACCACACCGACTTCGTCGACCCGGGGGTCGAATACGTGCTGCGCGGCTGGAATCCCGAAGGCGGCCCGGCAAGGCATGCGCTGGTGGTCGACGATGTCTATATCCGCAACGTGCCGACGGACATCCGCAGCTGGGGCGGCGGCGTCGAGCCGGATGGCAATTCGATCTTCATCTTCGAAGTGGCGGGACTTTGCATCGGTCATCTCGGCCATCTGCATCATGCGCTGACCGATGCGCATTACGGCGCGATCGGCCGGCTCGACATCGTGATGGTGCCGATCGACGGCGGCATGACGCTGTCGCTCGAGCGCATGACCGAGATCACGACCCGGCTCTACTCCTCCATGGTCCTGCCCATGCACCGGAATGCCACGCCGCTCGGCGAATTCACGAGCCGGGTGGGCGAGGATTTCGCGGTGGAGTTCCGCGAAGGCAGATCGCTCCAGGTGTCGCTGAAAACGCTGCCGGCCCGGCCGACAATCATCGTCCTGGACGGCGTCTGAGACCGGCGCCGGTGTGCTGGCGCCTTCCTCAGGAATGCCCCCCGCCCGCCTTCGCCTTGGCCCGTTTCCGCCGGGCGAGCATGTTGAGGCCCTCCACCAGCGCCGAGAAACCCATCGCCGCATATATGTAGCCCCGGGGAACGTGAAAGCCCATGCCATCGGCGATCAGCGTCGTGCCGATCATCAGCAGGAAGCCCAGGGCCAGCATGACGATGGTCGGATTCTTGGCGATGAAATTCGCCAGCGGCGTTGCCGCTGCCAGCATGACTGCCACTGCCGCGATCACCGCGATGTACATGATGGCGATCTCGTCGGTCATGCCGACAGCGGTGATGATGGAATCGATCGAGAAGACGAGATCGAGCACCAGGATCTGGAGAATAGCGCCGCCGAGCGACAGCTGGACCGCTTTGCCGACGAGCGAATCCTTGTGGTCGTCCGGATCGACGGAATGGTGGATCTCCTTCGTCGCTTTCCAGACCAGGAACAGGCCGCCGGCAATCAGGATCAGGTCGCGCCATGAGTAGGCATGCGAAAACAGCACAAACAACGGATCGGTCAGCCGGACGATTAAGGAAATCGTGGCCAGCAGGATCAGCCGCATGACCAGCGCTGCGCCTATGCCCAGCCGCCGGGCGCGGACCTGCTGGTGGGCCGGCAGCTTGTTGGTCAGGATGGAGATGAAAATCAGATTGTCGATGCCGAGCACGATCTCGAGGACGACGAGGGTGAGCAGGGCCACCCAGGCGGTCGGATCGTAGACAAAGCTGAAATACGGCGTCAGGAACTCGATCATCGGGAAAACTCGCGGGCGCGGGGAAGGCGGGAGAAGCCGGAAACTCCGGCAGAATTAGGCAGGGGACCCCGCTCGGCCAGTCCGGTGCGGTCGGAAATGTCCACCCCTACGCCGCACAGGGTAGCCGGACCGGCGGCTGCCTCGAAGCGGCCCTTCGGCACTTTCGTCAAAAAGCGGTGGAGCGGCTCCTCCTTGTCCATGCCTAGCGAGGAATCGTAGTCGCCGCACATGCCGGAGTCGCTGATATAGGCGGTGCCGCCGTTGAGGATCTGGTGGTCGGCGGTCGGCTGGTGCGTGTGCGTGCCCACCACGAAGCTGACGCGGCCGTCGACGAAATGTGCAAAGCACATCTTCTCGGATGTCGCCTCGGCGTGAAAATCGAACACCACGGCATCCGCCTGGGTACCCAGCGGGCAGGCCGCCAATTCCTTTTCCGCCACCTTGAACGGATCGTCGAGTTCCGGGTGCATGTAGACGCGGCCCATGAGATTGGCGACCATTATCCGGGCGCCGTTGCGGGCCAGGAAGAGGCCCGACCCGCGTCCGGGCGTCCCGGCGGGAAAGTTGGCGGGACGCAGGAAACGCTCCTCGCGCGGGGCGAACGTCAGCGCCTCTTTCTGGTCCCAGACGTGATTTCCGGTGGTCACGACGTCAGCGCCGGCCGCAAGCGTTCCGCGAAATATCTCTTCGGTGATGCCGAATCCGCCGGCAGCGTTCTCGCCGTTGACAATCACGAAATCCAGCCTGAAATCCTGGATCAGGCCGGGCAACTGTTCCCATACCGCGGTGCGTCCGGTCTTCCCCACCATGTCACCCAGAAACAGCAGTCTCATCTCGCCAGCCTTCAGTTCCGATGCAAGGCCACCGGCGCCCGGCGGCAAGCCGCAGGACCGGGATAGTCGGTCTGCAGCGCCAGCGCCAGTTCAGGCAAGACGCCGCAGCCCCGTTTCAGTGAGGATTTCGGGCATGATCACGTCATGCTCCTCGTCCGGAACGAGTTCCGTTTCCTGGCAGTCGAAGGCGACCCCGATCAGGCGGGGATCCCCGCCGGCCGCCCGCAGACGCTCGATCGCACGATCGTAATAGCCGGCGCCGTAGCCGACCCGATGCCCGCGGGCGTCGAAGGCCGCGAGCGGCACCAGCATCAGTTGGGGACCGAGCACCCGCGCGTCGGGTCCCGGCCCGGACGTGCCGAATCCCATGTCGACGAGATCCGCGCCGCGGACCAGCTCGCGAAAGACCATGGTGGTGCGGTCGAGAATGGCCGGGAGGCAGAGCACCGCGCCCTTGTCGCGCAACGCCGCCATCAGCGGCCTGACGTCGACCTCGGAACGCATCGGCCAGTAACCGGAGACGACGGCCCCCGGTTCGACGGCGATCAGTTCGGTGCCGCTCTCCGCGATCGTCAGCGATGCCTCGATGCGCCACGCCGGGTCGAGCGCGTCGCGCCGGGCGAGCGCCTCCAGGCGATGTCGCTTCTTGAGGGACGTGTTGCCGGCCATCGCCCCTTATGAGGCGAGGCCCCTGAAAAGGCCAGCGACGGCGCCTGCCCTGGAGCAATCGGAAAAGTGGCGATCCACGCCTCCGGTGGAGAAGTCGATCCCGGGAACCTACAAAGTAGGTGGGCGCCGTGTGAGAAAACCCACGAGTCTTCCCAGGGACAGCTCCCTTCGAGATCGATAAGGCCCCGGG
>JAJFMR010000185.1 GCA_020696915.1 Rhizobiaceae bacterium
GGCGAGTTTCATTCGACCTCCGCGGCCCTCGAATTCGCCGTCCAGAGTCTCCGCGTCCACAACATCGTGGTGATGGGCCATGGACGCTGCGGCGGCATCCGCGCCGCCCTCGATCCGGCTGCCGAGCCCCTGTCGTCCGGCGATTTCATCGGCAAATGGATGAGCCTTGTTGCGCCGGCGGCGGAGAGCGTCGCGGGCAACAGCCTTATGACGGCGGGCGAACGCCAGACCGCGCTCGAGCGGATTTCGATCCGCTTCTCGATCGCCAATCTCAGGACGTTTCCCTGCGTCCGCATCCTCGAAGAAAAAGGCAAGCTGTCGCTCGGCGGCGCCTGGTTCGACATCTCGAGCGGCGAACTCTGGGTGATGAACAGGCAGACCGGCGATTTCGAGCGTCCCGAGATCGACTGACGCGGCGACTGCCTGCCCGCCGTTCAGGCCAGCGGCACGACCGGCTCGGGCAGCTGGCGCCAAAAGAGCCATGCAAGGATGGCGGCGAGACCCATCGCCGGGATGACCGTCGCCATGGCGGCGACGGGATCGCCGATCAGCGCGGCGACTATGCTTCCGAGCAGGCCGCCCCCCATCTGGAAGAACCCGTTCATCGAGGAGGCCGCGCCCGCCATGTGGGGAAACCCGGCAAGTGCTGCCGTCGCCATCGCCGGGATCACGAAGGCAATTCCGAAGGCGTAGATGGCGACGGGTCCCATGACCCCGAGCAAGGTGGGCGTGAAGAGGCGCAAGCCTATGGCCAGTCCGAGGCTGCCAAGTCCCATGAAAACGAGGCCGGCCGGCACCAGCCGAAATGCCGAAGTCCGACCCATCAGCAGCCGCACCGCGACCGCGCCGGCAAGAAAGCTGCCCGACTGCATCAGCATGCTCGCCCCGAACAGCGTCGGCGTCAGGCCGACCCGGTCCATCAGGATAAAGGGCAGCACGGTCGCCTGCGTGTAGAGGGCGCCCGTGGCGCCACCCATGACGATGCTGCAGAGCAGGAAATACGGGTTGGTGAGCAGGACACGGTAGGCATTCACCAGGGCGCGCGGGCGGATGCGGGAAAGGTCCCGGCCGACGGTCTCTGCCATGGCGTACCTCACGACGAGGATGATGGCCAGGCCGGCGGCCGCCATGAACAGGAAGATCGCCTGCCACCCGAAAAGCTCCATCGTGACTCCGCCGATCGTCGGGGCGAGAGCCGGACCGAGCCCGAGGATCATCCCCATCACGTTCATGATGCGGGCCGAACGCTCATTGGTGAACAGATCGCGCACGACGGCGCGCGAGATGGCCACTCCGACGGCCGCTCCGACGCCCTGCAGCAGTCGTGCGGCGATCAGCACCTCGATGGTCGGTGCCAGAGCCGCCAGCAGCGTCGCCGCGAGATAGATGGCCATGAAGAAAAAGGTGACGGGCTTGCGGCCAAAACCATCCGACAGCGGCCCGCAGACCAGCTGCGCCAGTGCGAAACCGGCGAAATAGAACGACAGCGTCATCTTCACGGCAGCTTCGGTCGTGTCGAAGGCACGCACCAGTTCCGGCATCGCCGGCGTGAACAATGCCATGGAGACGGGGCCTATGGCGACGAGCAGGGCGCCGATCAGCGCAACGCGTCTTTCACTCATCACCGGCGGCGCGGCGGGCGCGACGTTCATGAAGCGCCGCCCTTCCCCGCACGGACGACTTTCGCCCGCTCAGCCATGAGATTCCGGCGGGTGCGTTTCAGGAGGTCGAGCAGGTGTTCCCATTCACGCGCCGGAATGCCGCGCGAGGCCTCGGCGCGGATCGCCGCCGCGACGGGCACGATGCGATCGATCACCGGCCCGGCAGCTTCGGCCAGACACACGATCTTGGCACGGCGATCCTGCGGATCGGGCTGCCGTTCAATCAGGCCGGCCGCCTCGAGCCGGTCGAGATAGGCAGACAGCGTCATCGCCTCGACCCCCATACGTTCGGCCAGCGCGTTCTGACGTACCGGGCCGGCACGCGCCGCATGCATCAGCGTGCGGGCCTCGCCGGGCGTGAGACCGACACCGGCCTCGCTGGTGCGGCGGTCGATCTCCGCCCGCAGCAGCCGCGACAGGTCCGTGACGAGAAAGCCAAGGCTGTCCGGGTCGACCTGGCGCGCCGGCATTGCTAAGTCCGCCTGATAATAAGGTTTGCTTATAAACTTTCTACTGTCCTGCACCGGTTGCGGCAAGTCCCCTGCCGGCCTACATCCGGCCTGCCAAGGCCCGGCGAGGGGCTATCGCACCAAGGACAGGCACTCGATGACCAGCACTGCCGAGCTCGACCGGAATCCCCTGACCCACTGGACGGGGCCCTTCGGCCTTCCCGACTTCGCGCTGATCGCCGACCACGATTTCGGCCCGGTCTTCGACGCCGCCATCGAAGCGCACGCGGCAGAAATCGAGGCGATCGCCGCAGGCAAGGATCGTCCGACCATCGAGAACACGCTTGTCCCGCTCGAACTCGCCGGCGAGGCGCTGGACCGCGTCTCGTCGATTTTCTGGTGCCGGGCCGGCGCCCACACCAATGACGCCATCCAGGCGCTGGAGCGCGACCTTTCGCCGAAGCTGTCGCGGCATTTCTCGGCAATTTCCATGAACGACAGGCTGTTTGCGCGCCTCGACGACCTGCATGAAAGGCGTGCCTCGCTCGGCCTCGACGGAGCGACGCTGCGGCTGGTCGAGCGGACCTGGAAGGGTTTCGTGAAATCCGGCGCGAAGCTCGACGAGGCCGGCAAGAGGCGGCTGGCGGCGATCAACGAGGAATTGTCGTCGCTGGGAACGGCATTCTCGCAGAACCTGCTCGCCGACGAGAGCAACTGGGCCCTCTTTCTGCAGGCCGAAGACCTGGCGGGCATCCCCGAATTCCTCCGGGCAGCAATGGCGGAGGCAGCTGAAAGCCGCGGCCGCAAGGGGAGCTACGCCGTCACCCTGTCGCGCTCGATCTACGAGCCTTTCGTGACGTTTTCCGACCGCCGGGATCTCCGCGAGCAGGCTTTTCACGCCTTCGCGGGGCGCGGGGAGACGGGCGGCGCCACCGACAATGCGGGGATCGTCAAGGCAATGCTCGGCCTGCGGGCCGAGAAGGCGAAGCTCGTCGGCTACGATTCCTATGCCGCGCTGAAGCTGGACGGCACGATGGCCAAGACGCCCGCCGCGGTGCTGGCGCTGCTCGAGCCCGTCTGGGCGAAAGCCAGGGAGAAGGCGGCCGCCGACGAGGTGGAGCTGCAGCGTCTCGCCGCGGCCGCCGGCAGCAATGAAAAGATCGCCGCCTGGGACTGGCGCTATTTCCAGGAGAAGCTGCGCACCGAAAGATATGAGTTCGACGAGTCCTCGCTGAAGCCGTATCTGCAGCTGGAGAGGATCATCGCCGCCTGCTTCGACGTTGCAACCAGGCTGTTTGGCGTGACCTTCGTCGAGAAAACCGGCGTTGCCGCCTGGCATCCGGAGGTCCGCACCTTCGAGGTGCTGAACGGCGACGGGAGCCGGCGCGGCCTGTTCCTGGCAGACCATTTCGCGCGACCCTCCAAGCGCTCAGGCGCCTGGATGAGCGCCCTGCAGTCGGGCTACGGGCTGGGGCAATCGTCGATGCCCATCATCTACAACGTGATGAACTTCGCCAGGCCGCCGGCCGGGGAAGCGGCCCTGTTGTCGCTCGACGAGGCAAAAACCCTGTTTCACGAATTCGGGCATGCGCTGCATGGACTTCTGACCGACGCATGGTGGCCCTCGCAGTCGGGCACGTCGGTGCCGCGCGATTTCGTGGAACTGCCCTCACAGCTTTACGAGCACTGGCTGACCGTCCCCGAAATTCTCCGGAAGCACGCTCTGCACCACCGCACCGGGGAGCCGATCCCGAGTTCGCTGCTCGACAGGATGCTGGCGGCGAAGAACTTCGACGCCGGTTTCAGGACGGTCGAATTCACCGCATCGGCGCTGGTCGACATGGCCTTTCACGCCAGAAGCGAGGCGCCGGAAAGCCCCGCTTCGTTCGAAAGGGAGACGTTGCATAGTCTCGGCATGCCGGACGCGATCGTCATGCGGCACCGCACCCCGCATTTCGGGCACGTCTTTTCCGGAGACGGCTATTCGGCCGGCTACTATTCCTACATGTGGTCCGAGGTCCTCGACGCCGACGCGTTCTCGGCCTTCGAGGAGGCGGGCGACCCCTTCGACCCGGAGCTGGCGTTGCGGCTGAAGGAGCACATCTACGCCGCGGGAGGCTCGGCCGATCCGGAGACCCTTTACATGGCGTTCCGTGGCAAGCTGCCGGCGCCGGACGCGATGATGGCCAAGCGCGGCCTGTCCTGAGGCAAGCGCAGCGCTCCGGCGGATGGCGCCCGCCCGCCGGGAGCGGGCCTTTGCGGCTGCCTTTGCGCTGCCGAGCGCCTGACACTCGCCGTCGCGCTGGGAAAGGCGAATTCGCGTCGATCGAAGCCTCAGCGACTATCTCCTCGGCGGGAAAACGTCGCCGCAATGCAAAAAGCCCGCCGCCACCTGCCCCGCTTCCAGCGCCGGGTTGAACTGTCAGGGTGCGACCAGGCGCGCCACGTGGTCGCCGATGGCGAGAGACGCGGTCAGCCCCGGCGACTCGATGCCATAGAGCGCGGCGAAGGCGGGATGGCCGGTTTCCGAGGGTCCCTGGATGACGAAGTCACCCGGCCCCCCTCCGGGGCCGGCCACCTTTGGGCGAATTCCGGCATAGGCCGGCTGCAGCGCCCCGTCTGCCAGCCCCGGCCAGTATCGCCGGATCGCCGCATAGAAGCCGTCGGCGCGGCGCAGTTCGACCTCGTAGCCGACGCTTTCCGTCCATTCCACGTCCGGGCCGAAGCGCGCCTGTCCGGCAAGATCCAGCGTCAGATGCGTGCCGAGCCCGCCGGGCTCCGGCACGGGATAGACGAGCCGCCGCGACGGAGCCCGTCCCGCAAGCGAGAAATAGGAGCCCTTGGCAAGGTGGCGCTCAGGTATGGTGGCCGCGTCGAGGCCGTCGATGCTGCGCGAGACGCTCCAGGACTCCAGGCCGGCGCAGTTCACGGCGAGCCGCGCCTCCACCTCGACCGGATCGCGGCCGCCGACCTGCAGCCTGATCCCGTTGCGCTCGAGGGCGCCGCCGAGCACCGGCGAGTTCGTCGCCACCGTGCCGCCGCAGCTTTCGATGTCCGCACGATAGCATTCCATCAGGCGATGGCTGTCGACGATGCCGGTGCTGGGGGACAGCAAAGCCGCCGCGCCGGCGAGTTCCGGCTCGAGCAGCTTCAGGCCGCCTCCATCCAGAAGCATGCAGTCCTCGACGCCGTTGGCCCTGGCCTGGCCCTGCAGCCGTTCCAGCCAGGCAGCCTCTGCGTCGGCTGCGGCGACCACCAGCTTGCCGCACCTGCGGTGTGGAACGCCGCGCGACTCGCAATAGGTGTAGAGGGCGGCCTTTCCCGCCACACACAGCAGAGCCTTCATGCTTCCGGAGGGATAATAGAGGCCGGCATGGATGACCTCGCTGTTGCGGGACGAGGTGACGCTGCCGGTGGCCGCTTCCGATTCGAGCAGCGTGACGTCGCGCCCCGCAAGCGACAGCGCCCGCGCCACCGCGAGGCCGATCACGCCACCACCGATGACGACTGCGTCGAGCCGTAGCGTTTCGCTCATGCGCCCGAATGCCCAAATCGCGCCGCCGGCACGACGGCGGAATGTTGCCTGGGGGGCGCATTCATGCCGGAAACCTGCGGCTGACAAAAGGGGAACCGGTCAGCCCGAAGCGCCAGGGCTTTTCCACGTCGCGGGTGATGCCGATGCGGGGACCGATGGCAGTCTCGGCAACCCCGTCGGGCAGGATGAGTTCGAAAGGTGGGCGGTCGAGCGGCAGCCCGTCCAGGGAACCGTCGATTGCCAGGGCCTGGCACAACCGGCCAGGACCGGCGCAGAGCCTGACGGGATCGGCCGTCAGCCGCCGCCGGCGCATCGCCTCCAGCCCGCATAGCGGTTCCAGCGCGCGGATGAGGACGGCGCGGCCGGGCAGGCAGACGAAATTCAGGCACCAGTGGATGCCATACGAACGGTAGATGTAGACGGTTCCCGGAAGACCGAACATCGCCTTGTTGCGCCTCGTCTCGCCGCGAAAGGAGTGAGAAGCGGCGTCACCGGGTTCATAGGCCTCGGTTTCGACGATTCGCCCGCCTGTTCCGGCGGTCATGAAGCTTGCGCCGATCAGTCCCCGCGCGACTTGAGGGGCCGGGCGCGAAAAGAACGCCGTCAGCACGATCGTGTGGGGCCGGGCGCGAAAAGAACGCCGTCAGCACGATCGTTCACGGTGCATACCGGACGCGGCGCGACCGCCACGCGCCGCCGCTTCCTTCCTCACGCCGTTTCCCCTGCCTGCAGCAAGGCTGGAAAGTCCACCCTCTCGATGATTGCCGCAAGCTCCGGCTCGTCGATGAGCAGGGCGGCGTCTTCGATGCCCAGCCATTTGCGGCGGCGTTGCGGCTGCTCTTCCCATTTGGCGGCGACCGACGTTACCCGCACGACGTAGACGGTGACCTCGACGGGCACGAAGCAGTCCGCCAGCCTCTTCCAGTAGGAATAGCGGCCGATCGGGTCGGGCAGCACCTCGCCAGTCACGCCGGCCTCCTGGCGCGCCTCTATCGCCGCGACCTTGGGCTCGCTCTTGCCCTTCATCGGCCAGCCCTTCGGGATGATGAAGCGCTGCGTGCCGCGCGAGGTCACCAGCATGACTTCCGCCGCTCCGGCTCCGTTAAGCCGGCACGGGACCGCTGCCACCTGCCTGATCGTCTTGGCTTTCCGGGCCTTCTGTACGAGCTTGCTCTTCTTCGGCATTTCCTGGCGCATCGCTGATGCTGCATCGCGCCGCCGCACGACGCAAGAATCTCGCGGCGAGAACCTCGTCAGTGTGAATCGGTTCCTTCGAAAAATGCAATGAACACGATTGCAAAAATCTCGATTATCCTCACAATCCGGTTTCAATAGGCCGATCAGTTTTGTTTAGTCGGCGAAGATCAGGGAGGAGCGGAATGAAAGCGAAATATCTCACCACGGCGGTGCTGGCGGCGGCCCTTTGCGGGCCCGTTGCAGCACAGGCTGAAAATCTCACCCTCTACTGCACGGTCGACGAGACCTGGTGCCAGCAGGTTGCACGCGGTTTCGAAGAGGAGACCGGAATAACCGTCGACATGACCCGCAAGAGCTCGGGCGAGTTTTATGCGCAGGTGCGCGCCGAAGCCAGCAATCCGAAAGGCGATATCTGGTGGGGCGGAACGGGAGACCCGCATCTCCAGGCGGCCGCCGAAGGCCTGACCGAAGAATATGTGTCGCCCATGCGCCCGGAACTGCACGACTGGGCGATCCGCCAGGCGGAAGCATCGGGCAACCGCACGATCGGGGTCTATTCCGGCGCGCTCGGTTTCGGCTACAACAAGGAACTCCTGGAAAAGAACGGACTGCCGGTGCCGGCCTGCTGGGCGGATCTGATCAAGCCCGAATACGAGGGCCAGATCCAGATCGCCAACCCGAATTCATCCGGTACGGCGTATACGATGCTGGCGACCATGGTGCAGCTGATGGGCGAGGAGAAGGGCTTCGAATATCTGAAAGCGCTGCACAAGAACGTCAACCAGTACACAAAGTCGGGATCCGCTCCGATCAAGGCCGCAGGCCTCGGCGAAACGACGATCGGCATCGTCTTCATGCACGACGCCGTGGCCCAGACGGTGGCAGGTTTCCCGATCGTCACCGTGGCGCCCTGCGAGGGCACCGGCTACGAAATCGGGTCGCAATCCATCATAAAGGGCGCCCGCAACCTGGAATCCGCCAAGAAATTCTATGACTGGTCGTTGCGTGCGGACGTGCAGTCGCGCGCCCAGGAGGCCAATTCCTTCCAGGTGCCGTCGAACAAGGCCGCCAAGACGTCCGACAAGGCCCCCGACCTGTCGACGATCAAACTGATCGACTACGATTTCAAGAAGTACGGGTCGAGCGAGGAGCGCAAGCGGCTCCTGACCAAATGGGACGCCGAAATCGGCTCGCAGCCGCAATAGAATCGTGCGGTCAAGGACGGGGGGAGCCGGGCTCCATCCGACGGTCGTGCTGTGGCTGATCGTCGGATGGACCGGCTATGCGGTGCTCCCCTGGTACGGGCTGGAGGATAATTTCTTCGGCCTGTCCTGGGTGGCCGGCGGCTATCCGATCGATCCCGAGGTCGCGCCGGCACTGTTCCTGGTGCTGCAGGGGCAGAAGCCCTGGCTGGTGCCGCTCGGCCTGCTTCTGCTGGCGCCGCTTCTGGTGTGGGGACGAAGCAAGGCCGATCCGCTGTTCGGAGCCCTGTTGATCGCCATCGGGGCGGCCGGCATGGCCTGGCTGCTGATCCAGGGCTATTCGGTCGGGCTTCGAGGCTGGCGTTTCGAATGGCTGGCCGGCCTGTTCGGCGAGTTCGACGACCGCCAGTTCGGAATGGGCTATGGGGCCCTTCTGACAGCCGGCTCCTTCCTGTTCCTGTTCACCCTAGGGCTGGCTGGCCGCGGCGCGGTTGGCGGCGACGTCTTCGTGGTCGGGTCGATCGGCCTGGTGGTCGCAGTCGTGACGATGTTCATTTTCGTTCCGATAGGCCAGATGCTGGCAAACGCTCTCGTCGACGAGCAGGGCGGCTATTCCCTTTCGACCTTCCTCGACAAGATATCCAGCGACCGCCTGTGGGGACTGGGCTGCCTGTCCGGGGGCACACGCTGCGGGGTTGCCTGGAACTCACTTTTCCTGGCCATCCTGGTCGGCGTGCTGTCGACCGCTCTCGGGCTGGTCTTTGCGCTCGTGGTGACCCGCAGCGGATTCCGCCATGGCCGGCTGCTGCGCGCCCTGACGGTGCTGCCGATCATCACCCCGCCCTTCGTGATCGGGCTGGCGATCATCCTGCTCTTCGGGCTCTCCGGCGCCGTGACGCAGGCGGTGAGCGGCGTCTTCGGCCTGCAGCCGACACGCTGGATTTACGGCTTGCCGGGGCTGCTCATCGCACAGCTGCTGGCTTTCACGCCGATCGCCTTCCTCGTGCTCATAGGCGTCGTCGAAGGCGTCAGCCCGTCGATGGAGGAAGCCGCACAGACGCTGCGCGCCAACCGCTGGCAGACCTTCCGGACGGTCTCGCTGCCGCTGATGCGGCCGGGGTTGGCGAACGCCTTCCTGCTCGGCTTCATCGAGAGCATGGCCGACTTCGGCAACCCGCTCATTCTCGGCGGCAGTTTCGACGTGCTCTCGACGGAGATATTCTTTGCCATCGTCGGAGCCCAGAACGATCAGGCACTGGCGGCGATCCTGGCTGTCGTGCTTCTGTTCTTCACGCTTGGCGCCTTCTACGCACAGCGTTTCTGGCTCGGCGCGAAATCCTATACGACCGTTTCGGGAAAAGGCGATGCGGGGGTCCACCCGTTGCTGCCTCCGCAACTGCGCGGAGCGCTTTATGCAATCGCCGGCTTCTGGACGGTATTCACCCTGGTCGTCTACGCGACGATATTCTTCGGCAGCTTCGTCAGGCTGTGGGGCGTGGATTTCAGCCTCACGACAGCCCATTACGTAAAAGCCTTTGCCATCGGCTGGAACGAGTTCGGTCTGCATTGGCGGGGCTCAGCCTGGAGCTCCTTCTGGACGACGCTCACCATTGCCCTCATCTCCGCTCCGCTCACCGCCGCGATCGGGCTGTTGACTGCCTATCTCCTCGTGCGCCAGGACTTCGCCGGCAAGCAGGCGTTCGAATTCGGCACGATGCTGTCGTTCGCCATTCCAGGCACGGTAATCGGTGTCAGCTACGTGATCGCCTTCAACGTTCCGCCGATCGAACTGACCGGCACCGGCATCATCCTGGTGCTATCGTTCATCTTCCGGAACATGCCGGTCGGGGTGCGGGCCGGCGTGGCATCGATGTCGCAGATCGACCGCAGCCTCGATGAATCGTCGCTTACGCTCGGCGCCAATTCCTGGCAAACCTTTCGCAGGGTCGTGCTGCCGCTGCTCAGGCCGGCCATCCTGGCGGCACTGGTCTATTCCTTCGTTCGCGCCATGACCGCGATCAGCGCCGTCATCTTCCTCGTAAGTGCCCGCTACGACATGTCGACGAGCTACATAATCGGGCGCGTGGAGAACAATGAGTACGGGGTCGCCATCGCCTATTCGACCGTCCTCATCATGGTGATGCTGGCAATGATCGGGCTTATGCAGCTTGCCGTCGGCAGCCGCGACATCGGCCGGCGCAGCCAGGAAGGCGAAACGCGACGCGGCCAGCCCGACATGGGCGGTCCGCAGCCCGTATTCACTGGAGGCGGCTAGGCATGGCGGTGATTCGCGGCAATGCCGCCTCGGTGGAATTCCGGCGGGTGAGCAAGGTCTATCCGCGCGCCAGGACCGCTGCCGTCGAGGACATCTCGCTGTTCATCGAGGCAGGCAGGCTGGTGACGCTGCTCGGTCCCTCGGGCTGCGGCAAGACCACGACGCTGCGCATGATCGCCGGGCTGGAAATGGCGACCAGCGGCCAGATCCTGATCGGCGGCGACGACGTCACCCGGCTGCCGGCCACCGACCGAGACGTTTCGATGGTCTTCCAGTCCTACGCCTTGTTTCCGCACATGTCGGTGCGCGAGAACGTCGAGTACGGACTGCGTTTCTCGGGCTATGCCAAGCGGGAGATCGCCGAGCGATGCGATGCGGGGCTCGACCTGGTCGGGCTCGGCGATCTGGGTGCGCGGCTGCCCAGCCAGCTCTCGGGCGGCCAGCAGCAGCGCGTCGCGGTGGCGAGGGCCCTGGTGCTCGAACCGCAGGTGCTGCTTTTCGACGAGCCGCTCAGCAATCTCGACGCCAAACTCAGGCGCCACGTTCGCGAGGAGATACGCGACATCCAGACCAGGCTCGGCCTGACCGTCGTCTACGTGACGCACGACCAGGAGGAGGCGCTGGCGGTCTCCGACCGCATCGTCGTCATGAACGACGCCAGGATCGCCCAGGACGGCACGCCGCGCGAGCTTTACGACGCCCCCGCCGATACCTTCGTGGC
>JAJFMR010000186.1 GCA_020696915.1 Rhizobiaceae bacterium
CGTGACCCTGAGCCCCAGTTTCCCGAACTCGGCTGTCAGCCAGCGCAGCCATTTTTCGTTGTGGGCGGCGGTGCGCTCGACATGGGCGCGGTCGGCGAGCGCCGCGACGCCCGCTTCGATGGCCACCGCGTTCACGTTGAAGGGTCCGCGCACCCGGTTGATCGCATCGACGATGTGCGCAGGTGCGAACATCCAGCCGATACGCAATGCAGCGAGGCCATGAATCTTGGAGAAGGTGCGTGTCATGACGACGTTTTCGGCGCCGGCGACCAGTTCCACCCCCGCCTCGTAATCGTTGCGGCGCACATATTCGGCATAGGCCGCGTCGAGCACCAGCAGCACGTTTTGCGGCAGCCCGGCGTGCAGCCGGCGGACGTCCTCGAAGGGCAGATAGGTGCCGGTCGGATTGTTGGGATTGGCGAGAAAGACGATCTTCGTCTTTTCCGTGACGGCGGCGAGGATGGCGTCGACATCGGCCCGTTCGTCCGTTTCCGGCACGGCGACCGGCATCGCGCCGGCAGCCTGGATATAGATCCGGTACACCAGGAATCCGTGTTCTGTGAAAATTGCCTCGTCGCCAGGCGACAGGTAGGTCTGCGCAATGAGGCCGATGAGTTCGTCGGAGCCGTTCGAGCAGACGATGTTGGCGGCATTCAGCCCGTGCGCGTCGGCAATCGCCGCACGCAGCCGCGTGGCGGCGCCGTCGGGATAGAATTCGAGCCTGGAAGCCGCCTCGCGCGCCGCATCGATCGCCCTTGGCGATGCGCCGAGCGGGTTCTCGTTCGACGACAGCTTGTAGACCTTCAGAACCCCGTCGGGAGCAGCGCTCTTGCCGGGCACGTAGGCCTCGATCTCCATGATGCCGGGACGCGGCTCCGGGCGTCGTTTGTCGAATGCGTGCGTCATGAAGAAGGATCCGGCGGGAAAGGCTCGGGCAAAGGCGGGGCCGGGAATACAGGCGGCCGACGCACTTGTCGAGGCCCGTTGACGGCCCGTCCTGCCGGGCTTAGAAGCTGCCGGAACCCCGTGGTGATTTGGCCGGTCGGCTTGCAGCCACGTTAAACAAGTTGCTAAAGGGCCGTTTGCTTCGAGGTAACCGGCTTTGCGATCGCAATGCCGGTTTTTTGTTGCCGCTCATCGCGGCAGCGAGGTTGGAGCCAGATGGTGGCAGTGACGCGCAGGCGCAAGCTCAACGAGGCCGACGATCCGTCGAGCCCGGTGCTGCGCTTCGAGCCCGGCAAGCCGCTGAACCTCGACGCCGGCACGCTTCTCTCGCCCTTTCAGCTTGCCTACCAGACGTATGGCGAGCTCAACGCCGCCCGCTCGAACGCCATCCTCGTCTGCCACGCGCTGACCGGCGACCAGCATGTCGCCAACACCCACCCGGTGACCGGCAAGCCCGGCTGGTGGGATGTGCTGATCGGCCCCGGAAAGATCATCGACACGCGCCGGTTCTTCGTCATCTGCTCGAACGTGATCGGCGGCTGCCTTGGCTCGACCGGCCCGGCCTCCACTAATCCGGCGACCGGGAAACCTTACGGGCTGGACCTGCCCGTCATCACCATACGCGACATGGTTCGCGCCCAGTCGATGCTGATCGACCATTTCGGCATCGACCGGCTGTTTTGCGTGCTGGGTGGCTCGATGGGCGGCATGCAGGTCCTGGAATGGGCCTCCAGCCACTCGGAGCGTGTCTTCTGCGCCCTGCCGATCGCCACCGGAGCCCGGCACTCCTCGCAGAACATTGCCTTTCACGAGGTCGGGCGGCAGGCGGTGATGGCCGACCCGGAATGGCATGGCGGAAAATACTTCGAGGTCGGCCGGCGCCCCGAAAAGGGCCTGGCCGTCGCCCGCATGGCGGCGCACATCACCTATCTCTCGGAAGCCGCGCTGCACCGGAAGTTCGGCCGCAACCTGCAGGACCGCGACCGGCTGACCTTCGGCTTCGACGCGGACTTCCAGATCGAAAGCTATCTGCGTCACCAGGGCATCACCTTCGTCGACCGCTTCGACGCGAACTCCTATCTCTACATGACGCGGTCGATGGACTATTTCGACCTCGCGGCGGACCATGGCGGCCGGCTTGCCGAGGCATTCCGCAACAGCCAGACGCGCTTCTGCCTGGTTTCCTTCACCAGCGACTGGCTGTTTCCGACCTCCGAAAGCCGCGAGATCGTCCACGCGCTCAACGCCGCGGGCGCTTCGGTCTCCTTCGTCGAGATCGAGACGGATCGCGGCCATGACGCTTTCCTGCTCGACGAGCCGGAGCTGTTTGCCGCTATCAACGGCTTTCTTCGCTCGGCCGCCAGGGCCCGCGGCCTGGATGACGGCCCATGAGTGTCAATGAGGCGCCGCGTGTCGACCTCGAAGTCGTCGCCAGGCTGATCAAGCCGCGCGCCAGGGTGCTGGACGTCGGCTGCGGCGACGGTTCCCTCCTCGAATTTCTGCAGACCGACAAGCAGGTAGACGGCCGCGGCATGGAACTGTCGCAGCGCGGCGTCAACGAATGCGTGTCGCGCGGGCTGTCGGTGATACAGGGCGACGCCGACCGCGACCTCGGCTTCTATCCCGACAAGGGGTTCGACTACGTCGTGCTGTCGCAGACGCTGCAGGCTACGCGCAACCCCAAGGCGGTTCTCGACCATCTCTTGCGGATCGGCGAGCGCGCCATCGTCTCATTCCCGAATTTCGGTCACTGGCGGGTCCGCCTGTCGCTTCTCCTGACCGGCCGCATGCCGGTGACCAGGGACCTGTCCTACAGCTGGTACGACACGCCCAACATCCACTTCTGCACGATCCGCGACTTCATTGGCCTCTGCGAGGAGATCGGCGCGCATGTCGAGAGCGCCACCGCGCTCGACGGCAACGGCCAGACGATCGGCTTCTCCATGCCGTGGGCGTTCTGGAACGTGTTTGGCCAGCAGGCGATCTTCCTGCTCAGGCGATAGGCGCGCCTTTCGGGCGAATTGCAGCCCGCGAGCTAACGGTCCAGCTGCGGAAAATAGGGGTCGGAGAAGAGCCGCCGGTTCCGCTGGCCGCGCTCGCAATCCATGACCGGCGTCGCCTGCGCGGGAACGGGCGGCGCGGCATCGAGAGTGCCGCTGACTTCCAGGATGAGCTTGCGCCGGATCGCGGTGGCAAATTCGGAGGATTTCCGGATCGGCAGCACGAACGAACCGGGCCCGCCGGTCACGCACTCGGCATAGTAGCGATCGAGTTCGGCGAAGGATTGGGAGGGCCTGATCAGGATCGGCAGGCCGTTGATGACGATGCCGGCCGCAACGGCGGCGTCGCGCTCCGGGATCACCGGCGTGCCTATGTTGTTCGGCCCGTCGCCCGAAATGTCGATGACACGGCGCATGCCCTCGAATTCATTGTCGAACAACCGGGAGCCGAATCGAAGCGCCCCCGAGATCGACGTCCCGCGCCAGGTGTTGGCAGGGCGCGCCTCGAGCTTTGCCGCGAAAGACTCGGCGCTCTCGGCGCCGTCGATGACCTGCCAGGCGACGACCGTCTCATCCCGCACGGTGCCTGCCCATTCGAAATAGGTGACGGCGATGCGGCCGTACAGGCCCGCCTGCACGGCACGCACGAAGTCGGCGTGGCGCAGCGCATCGACGTAGCCGGCACGCTGCAGGTCGAACTCTTCGGGGTCCATGGACCGGGAGGTGTCGACAGCCAGCACCAGTTCGACGTCAACCGGATCGTCCACTGCGGTCGCCGCTGCGATATCGCAGCCAAGGCAAAGCATCAGGGCAAGCAGGCTCTCCATGCGTTCCTCCGCCGGAAGGCTTTCCCGAAGGTCGGACGCGATACCGGCAAAATGAAGGCTGCCGGCCGGCGGGCCCCGGTTGTCTCATCCGGGCGGAGTGCGGACGCTTCGCCGCTCGCGGCGCGGCGGCCTGAAAAAGCTGCGCGTCGCGCCCTGCGGCGACAGCACCGGCACGAAGACCCGGCGTGATGCCCGCTTGGCGACCGGCACTCCCTGGTAGACACGCTTCTGCGCCTCAACCACGATCACCCCCGAAAAGATCGGCCACAGGCGCCGGCCGGTGCGTTCGAGAAGATTGTGCAAGCGCAACACGAACCGGCGTTTCGACGGCGGGAAGAAGAGCGCATCCGCCCATGCGGCGGGCGTGAAATTCGCCTCCCGCAGCAGTTCGTTGAGCTGCCCCCGGGAAAACGGCCGGCCGGTTCCGAACGGCGTATGCTCGAAGCGCGCCCACATGCCGCGCCGGTGCGGCACGACGATGACCACGCGGCCCGCCGGTGCCAGCACGCGCCAGATCTCCTTGAGCGTCTCGCGGGGGTTCTCGGCATGCTCGAGCAAATGCACGAGAAGCACCCTGTCGATCGATGAATCGACCAGCGGCAATTCCTCGTCGAAGACCAGCGCCGTCGCCGAGGGTCCCGAGGCCGGCCACTTCACGGCGCCCTGGGTGCCCGGCATGAAGGCGAATACCCTCTCGGCATCGCTGCCGAAGCGGTCGAGCCACGGCAAGGCATAGCCGAGGCCGACCAGCCGTTCGCGCGGCAGGCTCGCCCAGACCGACGCCAGCGCCATGGTGATCGAGCGCTCCGCGAGGCGGCCGAGCAGGGAGCCATAGAAGGAGCGCAGCGCGACGATGTCGGAGTTCATGGCGGGAATCTAGAACGGTTCGTGGCCGGTTTGAAGCGGTTCCGTTTCTCGCAGGTGATACCGGCCTATCTCCTGTCTCGGCGGGTCAGGCGGCAGATGCGGACGCCAAGGGGAGGATGACAGCCGGCGGCTGCCGCCCTATGTTCAGCGGGGCGTCAAGGAGCGGACCACAAATGGCCTTGCAGATCGAACAGTTCACCTGCTCTTCCGACAATTTCGGAGTGCTTCTGCACGACAGCAGATCGGGCCAGACCGCACTGATCGACGCGCCCGAGGAGCACTCCATCCTGGAGGCGGTCGAGCGCACCGGCTGGACGCCGTCGCTTATACTGATCACCCATCATCACGGCGACCATGTCAAAGCCAACCTCGCGCTGAAGGAAAGGTTCGGACTGAAGATCATCGGCCCGAAGGCGGAGGCCGCCACAATTCCGGGCATAGACGAGACGGTCGAGGAGGGGTCGCCTCTCGATTTCGCGGGGCACCGGATCCGCGTCATCGCCACGCCAGGCCACACGGCCGGGCACGTTTCCTATCACCTTCCCGAGGCCAGCATCGCGTTTACCGGCGACACACTGTTCGCGCTCGGTTGCGGGCGCCTTTTCGAATGCTCCGCTGCGGTGATGTTTTCCTCGCTGCAGAAGCTTGCCGAACTGCCGCCGCAGACCCGGGTCTACTGCGGCCATGAATACACGCTGTCCAACGCCCGCTTTGCGCTGTCCGTCGACCCTGCCAACACCGCCCTCCAGGAGCGCGCTGCCGAGGTCGAGAGCCTGCGCGAGGACGGCAAGCCGACGCTCCCGACCACGATCGGCGCGGAACTGGCGACCAACCCTTTCCTGCGCTGGCATGATCCGGCGATCCGCAGGCATCTCGGCATGGAGGCCGCCACGGACGCCGAGGTGTTCGCCGAGATCCGCAGGCGCAAGGACAATTTCTGAATAAAGCGAGTGGCGTTCGGCGCCGCCGGCGACGCTCCGGGCCGAGTCATGCCCGGGGTTCACCGGAGGCAGCCGGCGCTTGCGGTCCGAACAGCAGCGATTTCGCGGCAAGCATGGCGCCTCCCGTGATGAGCAGGCAGGCGGCAACGATGTTCGCCGAGGGTTCGGCCAGCCCGGTGGCGATAAGCAACAGCGTCGACAGCAGCGGTCCTGCATAGCTGGCGGCGCCCAGTGCCTGGATGTTTCCGCGTTTGACGCCGATGTCCCAGGTGTAGAATGCCGCCCCGACAGGCATCAGGCCAAGACAGGCGACCGCCAGCCATTGCCCTGCTCCCGACGGCAGTACGGTTTCTTCGAGGAGCAGATGGCAGGCCAGCGACAGCGCCGCGGTCGCCGCGCAGAACCAGGCCACCGCCGAGGTCGGCACGGAAGGAAAGCGGCGCGACAGGAGCGAATAGGAAGACCACGTCAGCGCGCAGGCGCCGGCCATCGCATACCCGAAGAGATGGCCGTCATCGAAGGATAGCCCGCCTTCCCCCGTGACGATGAGGGTGGTTCCGGCAAGCCCGAGCAGTGCCCCGGCGAGATGATTCCAGCGCAGGCGCTCGCCTGGCAGGAGCGCGGAGCCGACGACGACGAGGAGCGGCCACAGATAGGCGATCAGGCTCGCCTCGACGG
>JAJFMR010000187.1 GCA_020696915.1 Rhizobiaceae bacterium
TCTCCTTGGAGAACATGTGCATGGAGCCGCCCTTGCCCCTGGAAAGGCCGCTGCGCCGCCCGGTGAGTTCGGCCATGACACCGCGCGGCGACAACTCCATTGCCAGCATGTGGCCATGGTCGCGATAGGCGGTGATCATCTGGTCACCTTCGATCATCGCCATCTTGAGGCCGATGACCACGGCTTCCTGACCGATGTAGAGGTGGCAGAAGCCGCCGATGAAGCCCATGCCGTAGAGCTGGCCGGCCTTCTCCTCGAAACGCCGAATGAGGAGCATGCCGCGATAGGCGGCAAGTTCTTCCGATTGCGTGAATTTGGCTGGCTTGGGTGTCGACGGCGCGGCAGCGGATTTGTCGTCGGCGTTCGGTTGAGCGGACGCCTTCTTGGCAGCGACGGCCATGCAACACTCCCTGTCGGTGTCTCTTTGCGGACTTCGAAGGGGTCGCGCGCCCTGACCTGGGGCAGAACGCTAGCATGCGGCAGGCCGTTCCACCATGCTGAAAAACGCATGACTGGCATGCAGGTAAGCGACTAAATTCGTTGACGTTTATCGTCGCTCGGCCGGAACCGGTCAGCGGTCGGCGTGGGCGGGGAGCATGATGGTGATCTCATCGCTTTGCGACAGGTTCAGCGCCCGGCGCGCCTGCTCGTCAAGCATGTCCTTCTCGAGGGTGCCATCGTGGAGGAGCTGCACACGATGCTCGAGCTGCAGACGTTGGCTGCGCACGGTTTCCAGCCTTTGCCGAAGCTCAGCGGCACGCGACTCGAACTGGTAGTTCGAATAGATCCCGAACTCGCCGTGATAGGCGTGGAAACCGAAATAGGCGAGGAACAGCGCCGAGACCGCGGGAACGATCAGCCGGCCGGTGTTTCGTTGCTTGTGCTGGCGAGTCCACATGAGGAACCTCCACCGCCATCTGGCCCGATTGTGCTTAACGGACGGTTACGGCGCGATGGTTCCTGGTGCCACGGCCACTCAGGCTTTCAGGATGGAGCGTCCCGCGTAACGGGCCTGCGTGCCGAGCTCCTCCTCGATGCGTATCAGCTGGTTGTACTTGGCGGTTCGGTCGGAGCGTGCCAGGGATCCCGTCTTGATCTGCCCGCAGTTGGTGGCGACTGCCAGGTCGGCGATCGTCGAATCCTCGGTTTCGCCCGAACGGTGCGACATCACCGCCGTGTATCCAGCGCGCTGCGCCGTCTCGACGGCGTCCAGGGTTTCGGTGAGCGAGCCGATCTGGTTGACCTTGACCAGGATCGAATTGGCGACGCCCATCCGGATGCCGTCCCGGAGCCTGGCAGTATTGGTCACGAAGAGATCGTCGCCGACCAGCTGCGTCCTGCTGCCGGTGAGGCCGGTCAGCGTCTTCCAGCCGTCCCAGTCGTCCTCGGCCATGCCATCCTCGATCGAGATGATGGGATAGTCTTCGGCAAGCTTTGCCAGAAACCTGGCCTGGGTCCGAGAGTCTCGCGTCTTCCGCTCGCCTTCATAGACGTAGGCGCCATCCTTGTAGAATTCGGTGGCTGCGCAATCGAGACCGAGCGCGACCTCGTCGCCCGGTTTGAAACCGGCTTTCTCGATCGACCCCATGATGAAATCAAGTGCCGCCTGGGCGCTCTTCAGATTTGGCGCAAAGCCGCCTTCGTCGCCGACATTGGTGTTGTGACCGGCGTCCTTCAGCCGCTTCTTCAGCGTGTGGAAGATCTCCGAGCCCCAGCGCACGGCCTCCCTGAGGGAGGGCGCCCCTATCGGCAGGATCATGAATTCCTGGAAATCGATGGGGTTGTCGGCATGCGCGCCGCCATTGATGATGTTCATCATCGGCACGGGCAGCACGTGAGCGTTCGGCCCGCCCAGATAGCGATAAAGCGGCAGGCCGGATGCTTCGGACGCCGCCTTGGCAACCGCCAAGGATACGCCCAGGATCGCATTGGCGCCCAGCCTGCTCTTGTTCGGCGTGCCGTCAAGCTCGGTCATGACGCGGTCGATGAGGATCTGGTTCTCCGCCTCCATGCCGCCGATCGCCTCGAGCAGTTCGCCGTTGACGGATGCGACGGCCCCCTCGACGCCCTTGCCGAGATAGCGCGGCCCGCCGTCGCGCAGTTCCACGGCCTCGTGCGCGCCCGTCGAGGCTCCCGACGGCACCGCTGCCCTGCCCATCGACCCGTCTTCGAGCACGACATCCACCTCGACCGTCGGGTTGCCGCGGCTGTCGAGGATTTCGCGGCCTACAATGTCGACGATGGCGGTCATGTAACGAAATCCCCAGAAATGCGATCGGCTGGCGTGAGGCGCCCGTCTTAGCCAAAGCGGGGCAAAAGGCAATCGTCGGCGATGCGGAACCGCGTGCCGAGATTTTCGGCAGTCACGCAATTTACCTATTCACGAACCGTAACGTTTCAAAATGAAAAGTCATGTGATGGACGGAGTCGGAGCTGTCGAATTCCGTTAGGCTTGCCTTGCGCGGGGCGAAACTGAAGGGAGTTTCGCCATGTCCGAGTTGTCTGGTGTTCTGAGTTTGTTCTTCATCGTCGCTGCCTTCATGACCTCATGCAGCAGCAACGGCTCGCAGCAGGGCCCATCGACGCCCGCGATCATCGAATACATCGCCGAGTAGAAGGCCTGCGCCAAGAAAAGCAGGCGTCCCGCCGCCGATCCGGCGGGGCGCCTCCTGACCGGTTTATTCCTACCAGTAAGGCTTGACCTTGTAGTATTCGTAGGACGCATCGCGGGCGGCCTGGCCGTCACCGCTGGTCAGTTCATCGATCGAATAGGAGGGCGCCGCCTGGAGCTGCTCTTTCGTGTAAGGCACCACATAGCCGCCCTGTGTCTTCTCGTAGTCGAGAACGGACCACGGGAGCGCATGGTATTTCTGACCGATCCCAAGAAAGCCGCCAAACCCGATCACCGCGAACATTATGCCGTTCGACGTCTTGTCCAGCATGACGTCCTCGATGGTGCCGATATTCTGTCCGGCCTTGTTGTAGACGGCGGTGCCGATCACCCGGGAGGCGGGGATGGCCTGCGTGTGTCCGGTATGGGTCGTCATCTCGTTGCTCCTTCTGATCTGAATTGGGTGGGTGCATCGGAAATGGAGCCCGGAACGAAAGGTTCCCGGTGGCGGAGGCCCGCGGGCGACTCCCCGCGACGGCCGATCGCGACGCTGCTATTGGCGTCGGCTCGCTGCCTTGGCGGTCCTGTCGAATGCCATCAGCCGCTCGATCAGCGCCGGCATGGAATCGAGCCGCACCATGTTCGGACCGTCGGAAGGGGCGTTGTCGGGGTTCTGGTGCGTTTCGATGAAGACGCCGGCTACGCCGACGGCTACCGCCGCTCGTGCCAGCGTCTCGACGAAGCGCCGCTCGCCGCCGGATGAGACGCCCTGCCCGCCGGGCTGCTGGACGGAATGCGTGGCATCGAAGATGACGGGCGCGCCGAATCCGGCCAGGACCGGCAGCGCGCGCATGTCCGAGACCAGCGTGTTGTAACCGAACGAGGTGCCGCGCTCGGTGACCAGGACATTTGGATTGCCGCTGGCCGTGATCTTGGCGATGACGTTGCCCATGTCCCAGGGCGCCAGGAACTGCCCCTTCTTCACATTGACCACCTTGCCGGTCCTCGCGGCGGCCACCAGGATGTCGGTCTGGCGGCTGAGAAATGCCGGAATCTGCAGCACGTCCACGAACGGCGCGACGATGCCGCACTGGTCTTCCGAATGCACGTCGGTGAGCACCGGCACGCCGAGTTGGCTGCGAAGATCCGCAAAGATCGGCATGGCGGCATCGAGCCCGGCACCGCGTGCTCCCGAAATCGACGTCCGGTTGGCCTTGTCGTAACTCGACTTGTAAACGAGGCCGATGCCGAGTTGCCGCGCCATTTCGATGAGCGCGCCGGCCATGTCGAAGGCATGCTGCCGCGATTCGAGCTGGCAGGGTCCGGCAATCAGGGTCATCGCCGCGGCGTTGGAGAACACCGTGTTGCCCACGCGGACCGTCGGATTGGGAGTTGTCACGACAGCTCCTCGAACACGAAAATGGCGCCCTGCCCGGGAGCCGGTGGCACGATGAGGCGGCGCAGCTTCGCCTCGCAATCGACATCGTGCGATTCCAGCCAGGAACGGGTCGCTCTCAGGTTGCCGACCACGAAGACGATCGCCCGGGCCTGCAGGCCCCGTTGCTGCCCGCATGTGGCGCCGAACTGCCGGACCAGTTCGGCGTCGTCCACCAGTTCGATGGCAGCGTTGGCAGCCGACAGGCAGATGCGATTGTTGCTCCGGCGATTGATCGCGGCACGGCTGGTCGCCCGAATGAACCGCTCGAATCTCCCGGCTTCCGACGCCGCGAGCACCACAGTCTTCAGTCCTTGAACCCCGTTCGGATGCCGCTCGAGACCGGAACGGTCGGCATTCGGCGTTGCAACGCGCTGGCAGGTGAAGAAGAACACGTCCGGAGCGTCCGGGTCCGCGGCGAACGCCAGCAGGAACGAAGCTCTGTCGGTGCGCCCGCTTGCATCGACGAAATCCCGCGAGAACTCCAGCATCGGCCCCGCAGAGTACCCTTCGTGCTTGAAGGCGGCATGATCCGCCGCGGCATCTTCGGTTCCGAAAGCGATCGCCGAAAACCCGTCCTCTCCGCACTGGCTGCGAAAGGCGGCATCGCGTGCCACGAATAAATTGCCATCCGCTGCCGCCGCTTTCGCGCGACTTTCGTCGCTCCTGGCCAAGGGCTCGAGGAAAGTTCCGTCGGCGAGATAGATGCAGGCATTGCTGGTGCCGAACGGGTGTATGCCGACCGGCGCGAGATGGAAACCCAGTCGGGACAGCCGGGCCCGAGCCGCCTCGAGGCTTCCGGTCGGCAGCACCAGATGGTCGATGTGGCGCGCCATTCCCTTTGACAGGTCGGTCATGGTCGACGGTGTCCCTCACTCCGATCGGCAGACGTGACCACGCCGGATCCCGCGCTCAGACCAGCCGGCTCTGCTCAACCGCCGCGCCGACGAAACTGGAAAACAGCGGATGCGGTTCTAGTGGGCGGCTCTTCAGTTCGGGGTGGTACTGAACGCCGATGAACCAGGGATGGTCGGAGTATTCGATCGTTTCGGGCAGGATACCGTCCGGCGACATGCCCGCGAACACCATGCCGCACCCCTCGAGGCGCTCCTTGTAGTCGATATTCACCTCATATCGATGACGATGCCGTTCCGAAATCGTGGTGTCGCCGTATATTTTGGCGATCTTGGACCCCGCCTGAAGCCGTGCCTCATAGGCACCCAGGCGCATGGTGCCGCCGAGATCCCCGTTGGCCAGGCGCTTTTCGAGCATGTTGCCCTTCAACCATTCCGTCATCAGCCCCACGACCGGCTCGCCGGTCGGCCCGAACTCCGTCGAGGAGGCGTGGTCGATGCCGGCCAGCGAACGGGCCGCTTCGATGCAGGCCATCTGCATCCCGAAGCAGATGCCGAAAAAGGGCACCTGGCGCTCGCGGGCAAACTTGGCCGCGAGTATCTTGCCTTCCGACCCGCGCTCGCCGAAGCCGCCCGGCACCAATATCCCGTGCACCTTCTCCAGCCAGGGGGACGGATCCTCCTTCTCGAAGATCTCGCTCTCGATCCAGTCGAGCCTCACCCGGACGTTGTTGGCAATGCCGCCGTGGGCAAGCGCCTCGGTCAGCGATTTGTAGGCGTCCTTCAGGCCCGTGTACTTGCCGACCACCGCAATCGTCACCTCTCCTTCCGGATTGTGGATGCGGCCGGACACCTCGTTCCAGCGCTCGAGCCGAGGCTTCGGTGCCGGATCTATTCCGAAGGCGGCCAGCACCTCGGAATCGAGCCCTTCCTTGTGATAGGCAAGCGGCACGTCATAGATGTTGGCCACGTCGAGCGCCTGGATGACGGCGCTCTCGCGGACATTGCAGAACAGCGAAAGCTTGCGCCGCTCCTCTTTGGGGATCGCACGGTCGGCGCGGACCAGCAGGATATCCGGTGCAATACCGATCGAGCGGAGTTCCTTGACGGAGTGCTGCGTCGGCTTGGTCTTCAGTTCGCCTGCGCTCGGAATATAGGGCAGCAGCGTCAGATGCACGTAGACGGCGTTGTTGCGTGGCAGGTCGTTGCCGAGCTGCCGGATGGCTTCGAGGAACGGCATGGCCTCGATGTCGCCGACCGTTCCGCCGATCTCGCACAGCACGAAGTCGAACTCCTCGTTGCCGTCGAGGATGAAATCCTTGATCTCGTCGGTGACGTGCGGAATGACCTGCACG
>JAJFMR010000188.1 GCA_020696915.1 Rhizobiaceae bacterium
CTCGGTCGATGCGAAAAGGACGGCCGCCGCAACTGCCGGCATCGGCATTCGAGTTTTCACGACGATCGGTCCCTCAAGAAGCTGAGGGCGGCAGCTACGAGAAAATCCCGGCGGAATTGGGACGTCGATGGCCGCCCGGTCACGACTTCCACTCCTCCTTGAACCACTGAACGAGAAAGTCGACCAGCGCCCGGACCTTGGCCGGGAGATACCGGCGGTGCGGATAGACGGCGAATATGCCGGCGCCCTTCAGCGTCCGGTCGTCGAAGACGGTGACCAGCCCGCCCGCCTCGATCTCGGGCGCTGCGATGAAGTCCGGCAGGATGCAGAAGCCGAGCCCCGCCAGCGCCGCGGCCCTGGCGGCGACCGGGCTGTTGACTTCGATCGGACCCGACACGCCGACCGTCACGGTCTCGCCGCCATCGCCGCGAAACTGCCAGTTCGACAGCCAGCGCCCGTTGGTATCGATAATGCAGGGCAGGCCCGCGAGATCCTGGGGCCGGGCCGGCATGCCATGCCGGCCGATCAGCTCCGGCGCAGCGCAGACGCGAACCCCGAAGGGCGCCAGCCGGCGCGCGATGAGGGACGAGCTTTCGAGCCGCGTGATGCGTACGGCGAGGTCGAAGCCTTCTTCCACCAGGTCGACGAAACGATCGTCGAGCTGGATGTCGAGCACGACGCCGGGGTGGCTGGCGGCAAAGTCGATGAGGCAGCGGCCGATCGCCGAGTCGCCGAAGCTTCGCGGCGCCGACAATTTTATGCGGCCGCGCACATCTCCGGAAGAGTCGCGCACCGCGTCCGCCAGGCTGTCGATCTCGCGCACGATCTCGGAGGCGCGGCGATAGTAGGTGTGGCCCGCCTCGGTCAGGGAGAACTGGCGGGTCGTCCGGTTGAGGAGCAGGGCTCCGAGCTCGTCCTCCAGCTCGCGGACATATTTCGACAGGAGCGCCTTCGACCTGCCGATCTTGCGGGCGCCAGCCGAAAAGCCTTCCGCCTCGACGACCGCGATGAATGCCCGCATCCGGGTGAGGGTATCCACCCGCTCAGTCCTGCCCGGCTGCGTCGAGAATGGTGGCGCCGAGTGAGATCAGCGCCCTGTCGCTGTCGCGCGGGCCAAGCAGGGAGATTCCGAACGGCGCGCCGGCGACGCTTCCCAACGGCAGGGTCACCTGCGGGAACCCCGACAGTCCCGACCAGCAGAGCAGCCGCAGCGCCCGCTCCCGGAAAGATGCGAAGTCTTCGGGAGTCCCTGCGCTCTTGGGAGCAGGGCCGGGCACGGTCGGGAGGATCAGGAAGCCGTCCTCGCCGAGAAGGTCGGCCAGTGCGGTGCGAAAGGCCTTGCGCCGGACGCCTTCGGCAAGCACTTCGGCGCGCGACACCGTCGCCCCGAAACGAAAGCGCTCCTCCACCGCGGGCGCCAGACCGCGGTTTGCCGAGCTGATCCATTTGCCATGCATCGCCCAGGCTTCCTGTGCCTGGATCGTGCGAAAGCACCAGTAGAGCTCGTCGAGTCCCTGCCGCACGGGGCCGACCGGCTGAGGGGCGCCGGTCACCCCGGCCACCAGATGCGACAGCCGCTCGTGCTCGGCGGCTTCCGCCGGCCCGGCGACGAGGAGGTCGAGCGCCTCGATGCGCATCGGCCGGGTGAGCGGCGAACGGTGGCGATCGCCCCCGAGCACCACCTTCGCCACTGCTTCGTAGGTTTGGGCATCCCTGGCGAACCAGCCGAACGTATCGAGAGAGGGCGCCAGCGGCATGGCTCCGTCGAGAGGGATTCGGCCATGCGTCGTGCGGAGCGCGAACAGTCCGCAGAAACTGGCCGGCGCGCGGATCGAGCCGCCGGTGTCGGATCCGACGGCAATGTCGGCGAGACCGCCGGCCACTGCGGCAGCCGATCCCGACGACGATCCCCCGGTGACCCTGTCGGGAGCGCGCGGGTTCACCGGGTGAGGAAAGTGAACGTTCTGGCCCATCAGCGAAAAGGCCAGTTCGTCGGTCTGCGTCTTGCCGACGAATCGGGCGCCGGCATCGAGAATCATCTTCACCGCGCTGGCGGTCCGCCTGGCCGGTCCGGCTTCCGCGGCGCGAAGCGGGTTGCCGCAGCCCGTCACATGGCCGGCCACGTCGAAAATGTCCTTCACGGCCAGCGAAAGCCCCTTCAGCGGCCCGGATTCCCCATGCGGAACAGCTACTTCCGGCAGATCCAGGAAGGCATTGAGGTCTCGGGCGGCAGGCATCGTTCAAATTCCGGACAGGGCCGGCGGAGCATTGTTCGCCGCTCGAATTTTTTCAAGCGGCGCGCCGATTTTTGTTGATTGGGAACCCGCTCGATCCTATATCCGCGGCTGCCCAAAGTCGCACGTGCCTGTGGGCGTCCCCCGACCCTCGTATGGCGAGGATATCGGGACGGTACCCGGGAAGTAACGAGCCCGGTCGGTTCAGCGGCCAAATCGCCGATCCGAGGACGCCTTGAAGCAACGACGGTGCGGGCCTTTCTGGTGTCTGCCGGTTGTCCAAAGACCGGGGTTACTGAAGAGGCACACCCTCATTGCCGGCAGTGCGGAACGGGTCTCCCAATCCAAGCCAAGGCAGACAAAGCGAACCCGGCCGGGCAAGGCCAGGTTCATCGCCGCGTGTATCGAGCGCTCATGTGACCGGGGTCTCCACCGGCTGGCTGCATGAGAAGCGATCGCGCCTTTGTCCACCGCGGGAACACGCGGCCGGGAGCGGCCGTCCCGCAGCCTGATCGCGCGCCGGCAAGCGCGCCTGGAGAGACCGATGGCCACCCAGCGCATCCTCGATTTTCTTGCGACCCGACGTCCGGCCGGCCCCTGCCTCGTCGTCGACCTCGATGTCGTCCGCGACAATTACCACGCCTTCGAGAGGGCGCTGCCCGATTCACGCATCTATTATGCGGTCAAGGCAAACCCGGCGCCGGAGATCCTGCGGCTGCTCGCGGCGATGGGATCGTCCTTCGACACCGCTTCCGTTGCCGAGATCGAGATGGCGATGGACGCCGGCGCGCCGGCCGACCGCATTTCGTTCGGCAACACGATCAAGAAGGAGCGCGACATCGCCCGCGCCTACGAACTGGGCATTCGCCTCTACGCCGTCGATTGCGTGGAGGAAGTTGAAAAGGTCGCCCGCGCGGCGCCGGGCGCGCGCGTCTTTTGCCGCGTCCTCACCGATGGCGAGGGGGCCGAGTGGCCGCTGTCGCGCAAGTTCGGCTGCGTGCCTGACATGGCGGTGGACGTGCTGCGCAGCGCCGCTGTGCTGGGTCTCGAGCCTTACGGCGTGTCGTTTCATGTCGGCTCGCAGCAGACGGACCTGTCGGCGTGGGACCGCGCCCTGACCGACGCAAAAAGGGTGTTTTCGACGCTGGCCGAGGAAGGCATCGTGCTGAACATGGTAAACATGGGCGGCGGTTTTCCGACCCGCTACCTCAGGGAGGTGCCGGTCGCGGAAGCCTATGGCCGCGCCATCTTCTCGGCCCTGCGCAAGCATTTCGGCAACCGCATTCCTGAGACCATCATCGAACCCGGACGCGGGATGGTCGGCAACGCCGGCACCATCAAGTCGGAGGTCGTGCTGATCTCCAAGAAGTCCGACACCGACGACGTCCGCTGGGTGTATCTCGACATCGGCAAGTTCGGCGGCCTGGCCGAGACCATGGACGAGGCGATCCGCTATCCGATCGTGACGGCGCGCGACGGCGGCGCGGCCGGCCCCTGCGTGCTCGCCGGCCCGACCTGCGACTCGGCCGACGTGATGTACGAGAAGACGCCCTATCCGCTGCCCTTGTCGCTGACCATCGGGGACGAGGTGCTGATCGAAGGGACTGGCGCCTACACGACCACCTATGCGTCGGTAGCCTTCAACGGCTTCGAGCCGCTGCGATCCTACGTGATCTGAGCGGCCGTCGGCCGTTTGGATCAAGCCGGTGGGCGGAGAAGCCGCCTGCCGGCCAATTCGTGGGACGGATCTCCGCCAGCCGAGGATCGCGAAAAAAATGGCACTTTCGACATTCCACGCCGGGCCAGCCCCGGTCCTCCCCGAAGGCACGCCGGAAGCGGGCTTTGCCATCGTTGCCGAATCCGCCGCCGATGCGTGCCGGCGCGAGATGCTGCTCGACCGCGCCATGGCTCCGAAATGGAAAAAGAAGTCGTCGCAGAAACTGCGCCGCGGGCGGCGTCCGTCGCCGGGCCTGGCCTTCGTGGCGCGTTCGGCCGACGGAAGGATCGTCGGCACCGTCCGGCTTTGGGACGTCGCGGCCGGCGAGGGCGGTCCCGGCGCGCTGCTGCTCGGGCCGCTCGCCGTCGATCCGACACTGAAGGGCGCCGGCCTCGGGTCGGCGCTGATGCGGCATGCGCTCGATGAGGCGAGGCGGCTCGGCCACCGCGCGATCCTCCTGGTCGGCGACCCCGCCTACTACGCCAGGTTCGGCTTCTCGGCGGAAAAGACGGCTCATCTGTCCATGCCCGGCCCCTACGAGCGTCACCGCCTCCTGGCCCTCGAACTGGTAGAGGGCGCGCTCGAAGGTGCCGCGGGCACGCTGAAGGCGACCGGCCGCCTGGTCAGGGCAGATAGCCTGCGCCGCGTGGGCTGACGCCCTCGGGGCGCAGTGAGCGCTTCCCAGCGTGTCCGGCCACCGCCGCTCATTCGGGGAGTCCCGCCTTTCGCAGTCCCCTTGCGAAAACCTGCATCAGTTCCGGCCGTACGAAATCCATCTGGACGAAGCCCCCGATCGTCCACTGTGGCGCCATTTCCAGCAGGCGCTGCGCTGCGGCACGTGCCAGATCGAGCTGGCCGAACTCCGCGTGGCTGGCTACCAGCGCGGCGCGAAGCAAGCTGAAATCGGGATTGGCATGAACGGCCAAGGTCGAGTAGCTGACCGCTTCCTCGAGATGGCCCGTAAACAGCCTCACGCAGGCCAGAGCCAGATATGGGTGGTAGTTCAGCGGATCGAACGGGCTGAGGCGTAATGCGCGCAACGCATGTTCCTCGCACCGTTCATATCGTTCGCACAGCATATGCACCAGGGCGCTGAAGCCGTAGGCGAGCGCGGAGTTGGCGTTCAGTTTCAGCGCCCGATCCAGCGCGGCGATCGCGCTCACGTGGTCATGTACGATCATCGCCTGCACGAATGCCGCGATGCTGAGCGCCTGTGGATCGTTCGATCCGGCGCTGAGCACTGCGCCGGCGTGCCTCAGCGCGGCAGTCCTGTCATCGGCATGAAATCCACCGCGAAGGAAGCGCTGCTCATGACACCACGCAGCGTAGCCGTGGGCCACTGCGAGACCAGGATCGAGCGCCAACGCCTGGTCAAGGAGTCGCAGGGCTTCGTCGGTACGGTCAGAGGTGTTCGCGTAGGCATGCGGCAGGGCGCGCATGTAGAGGTCGTACGCATCGAGGTTTTCGGGACGCTTTCGGTTCGCCCGATCGATTTCCGCGCGCCGGAGCGATGGCTCGATGGCGCCGACGATGCTTTCTGTCAAATGATCCTGCAAGGCGAAGATGTCTTCGTGGGGGCCTTCGAACCTGTCTGCCCAGACGTGCGTCCCGTCCGATCCGTCGATGAGCTGGCCGGTAATGCGCAACTGCCCGGCAGCGCGCCGGACGCTCCCCTCCAGCACATACCGGACACCGAGCTCCTTCGCCACCTGACGGACGTCCGCCGCCTGCTTGTACACGAAGCTCGAGTTGCGGGCGATCACGAAGAGGCCGGAGACCTTGGACAGGCTGGTGATGAGGTCCTCGACCAGGCCATCGGCGAAATAGTCCTGGTTCGGATCGCCACTCATATTCACAAATGGCAGCACGGCAATCGACGGCTTCTCTGGCAGGGCCAGTGCTTTTGCAGCGGGAGCTGATCGGAGCCCGCCATCCATCAGGACACGATAGGCGAGCACCGGTTCGGCCATGTTCTTGACATGCTGGCTGCCGACCGACTCGAAGGCGAAGGCGAGTTTCCTCTCGACTTCATTGGCGACCTTGGCCGACACGCAGATACCTCCAGGCTCGGCGATCTGCTCGAGCCGGGCCGCGATGTTCACGCCTTCACCGTACCTGTCGGTGCCGTCTACGATGACTTCGCCCAGATTGATGCCGATGCGGACCCGGATACGCTGGTCTTCCGGAAAATCGGCGTCCCGTTCGACGAGCCCACGCTGCACCGTGACCGCGCATTCGACCGCGTCTACGACGCTGCCGAACTCGGC
>JAJFMR010000004.1 GCA_020696915.1 Rhizobiaceae bacterium
GGAGGCGAGGCCCCGAAATGACGATATTGGCGTTCAAGGAGACATTTGTCATGAACGCACAGGCCGCAGTATTGCAGAATGAGATCACTCCCGTCGGCGGCGACTACGAAACGGTCCGCCGGGTCATCGAAAGGATCAGCGTCGATTTTCGCGATCAGCCCTCGCTGGAGACGCTTGCCGGCGAGGTCGGCGAGACGCCGAGCGGGCTGCAGAAGCTCTTTACGCGCTGGGCCGGCCTCAGCCCCAAGGGTTTCCTGCAAGCGGTGACGCTGAACCACGCGCGCCGGCTGCTCGACCAGGGCATGCCGCTGCTCGACGCATCCCTCGAAGTCGGCATGTCGGGGCCGGGACGGCTTCACGATCTGTTCGTCAGCCACGAGGCGATGTCGCCGGGCGACTACAAGACGCGCGGAGCGGGGCTCACCATCCGCTACGGCTTCCACCTGTCGCCCTTCGGCGTGGCGCTGATCATGGTCACGGAGCGCGGCCTGGCGGGCCTCTCATTCAACGACGCGGGGGATGAGCGCGCGGCCTTCGCGGACATGTCCGGACGCTGGCCGAACGCCGGATATGTCGAGGACATGGGCGCCACCGCACCCTATGCGGCACGTATCTTCGATCCCGCCCGCTGGCGGGCCGACCAGCCGTTGCAGGTGGTGATGATCGGCACCGACTTCCAGGTGCGGGTGTGGAGGGCATTGCTCGAAATTCCGATGGGGCGGGCGCGAAGCTACTCTGCCATCGCCACCGGCATCGGAGCGCCCACGGCATCCCGGGCGGTAGGCGCCGCCGTCGGGGCCAATCCCCTCTCCTTCGTGGTGCCGTGCCATCGCGCGGTCGGCAAGTCCGGCGCGCTGACCGGCTATCACTGGGGCCTGACGCGCAAGCGCGCGATCCTCGGCTGGGAGGCGGGGCAGCTGGCGGCCGGCTGAGGCCGCTGGCATCGGACCGGGCCGGTGGATCGCTTTTCGGATGGATTCCTTGCGAGAAACGAGAGATTGAAGGGGCAGGGCGCCGTCTGCCGGGACACTTCGCCGCAATCAGGCGTTGCCGATCAGCACCCCTGCCGCCAGCACCAGGCTGCCGCCCAGCACCACCTGCAGCGCTGCCCGCAAGAACGGCGTTTCCATATAGCGGTTCTGGATGTAGGCGATCGCCCACAATTCCACGAACACCACCGCGCCGGCGATTCCCGTCGCCGTCCAGAAATGTGGGATGAGGTAGGGCAGCGCATGACCGAGGCCGCCGACCGCGGTCATGATGCCCGAGGCCAGGCCCCGCTTCACTGGCGAACCGCGGCCCGACAGTTTGCCGTCGTCATGCGCGGCTTCCGTGAAGCCCATCGAGATGCCGGCGCCGACCGATGCCGAAAGGCCCACCAGAAAGGTCTGCCAGGTGTCGCCGGTCGCAAAGGCTGCCGCAAAGATGGGGGCAAGGGTCGACACCGAGCCGTCCATCAATCCGGCCAGCCCCGGCTGGACGTAGGTGAGGATGAACTGCTTGCGTTCGCTGGCAGTCTCCTCTTCGCGGACGCTTTCGGGGACATGCTCGAGGCCGAGTCGGCGGGCCAGCGACTCGTGTGACTTCTCCACGGCGGCGAGGTCGCCGAGCAGCTTTCTGGTCGAGGCATCGGCGGTGCGCTTGGAGGCTTCCAGGTAGAACCGGTGGGCCTGGTCCTCCATTGCCTCCGCCTGACCACGCACCTTGTCGATACCGAGCGGTCTCACCAGCCAATCCGGCTTGCGCTCGTAATAGCCCCTCACATGCTCGCGGCGGATCAGCGGTATGCGCTCGCCGAACCGCTCCTGGTGCACCCTGATCAGCGCGGCGCGGTGCCGGTCCTCCTCGTCGGCCATGTCGTCGAAGACCTTGGCGGACTGCGGAAACGCATCTCGCAGCCCATCGGCATAGGCACGGTAGATGCGGCCGTCATCCTCTTCGGACGAGATGGCGAGCGCCAGGATCTCCTGCTCCGAAAGGGACGAAAACGAACGGCGACCGAAGCCGAAGACGCGCGACAACATGAATGATCAGTCCAAAATCTTAGAACCATTCTAAATTGTGGACAGCACGAATATCAAGCTGTCCGGCGGAGCAAAAAACCACCCGTCCGACGTCTTCCTATAGCCGAAAGTGTACTTATATTGACCAATGTCAACCGATAGGAGCACACCATGAAGGCGAAGACGGCCTCCTTGGATTCGCAGCCGATTCTCCAGCTGATTGCCAGCATTCAGGCCGATCTCGACCGCGTCAAGGGACTGGTCGAGCAGGCGGCGCCGAAGTTCGATCCGGCCAATCCCCAGAACAAGACGGCGGACGGCAAGCTGTCGGGAGAGGGGGTGGAATGCTGCTACCGGATGTTCGACGAGGGCAAGAGCCGCTATTCGGTGGCACGGGCCATGAAGATATCGTTTGCCGCGGCCACCCACCGGTTCAACGCCTGGCGCAAGGCCGGCGGCGAGAAGCGGGTGAGGGCGCTGATGGGCTGACGGCCAGCCGTGACGCTGCCTTCACGACCCGGCAAGCGAGTCGCGGCCCGGTCGGCTGTGCTTTTCCACGCGGCAGCGGTTCGCGAAAACGGCCTCCCCAGGCGACGCCTCAGTCCAGCGTGCGCCGGAAGCGGATCAGCGCCACTGCGGCGAACACCAGCACGAATATCGCCAGCGCCGCGACCTCGCCGGCGATGGCTGCAAAGTCGGCTCCCTTGAGCATTACCGCCCGCGTGATGCGCAGGAAATGGGTGAGCGGCAGGATCTCGCCGAAGGCCTGTGCCCAGCCGGGCATGCCCCGGTAGGGAAACATGAAGCCGGAAAGCAGGATCGAGGGCAGGAAGAAGAAGACTGTCAGCTGCATGGCCTGCATCTGCGTGCGCGCCACACTGGATATCGTGTAGCCGAGCAGGACCAGCGACAGCACGAAGGTCAGAATGGCGCCGAGCAGCAGCGGAAGCGATCCGACGAACGGCACGCCGAACAACAGCCTGGCCGCGGTCAGCACCACCAGCACCTGCACGCCCCCGACGACGAGATAGGGCAATATTTTGCCCAGCATGATCTCGGCGGGCGAGACCGGCATCGCGAGCAGATTTTCCATGGTGCCCCGCTCGGTCTCGCGGGTCAGCGCCATGGAGGTCATCATCGTCAACGTCATTTGCAGGATGACGCCGAGCAGGCCGGGCACGATGTTGTACTGCGAGATGCCTTCCGGATTGTAGCGGCGGTGGACCACGACATCGAGTTTTTCACGCTCCGCGGCGGCTGCCGTTTCCGTGAGGCCCTGTTCCCTGAGCAGCGCCGTCGCCGCGACGATGCCGAGCGTCGAGATGGCGCCGCTGGCGACGGCCGGGTCGGTCGCATCGGCCTCGATCAGGATCTGCGGCCTCGCCCGGCGGTCGACGCGGCGCGCGAAGTCGGCCGGTATGGTGACGACGAAGGAGACGGCGCCGGCGGCCATCAGCGCCTCGGCTTCTGCCGCACTCTCCACGACATGGCCGAAACGGTAGTAGCCCGTCATTTCCAGCGCCGAAACCATGGCCCGCGTATAATGGTCGTTGCTGGTGGCGACGAGCGCGGCCGGCAGGCTCTTGGGATCGTTGTTGATCGCGAAGCCGAAGAGCACGAGCTGCATGAGCGGCACGCCGAGCATCATGGCGAAGGTAATACGGTCGCGCCGCATCTGGATGAATTCCTTGGCGAGGAGGGCACCGAGCCGCGCAAAGGAAAACGTCGCGGTCACGCCATATTGTCCTTCGACCCGGCCATGAACTGAATGAAGACGTCCTCGAGGCTGGTCTCGCCCGGGCGCACCGAAATGCCCTCGCGCCGGCGGAAGTCCTCGAGCGCCGCCTCGAGCTTCCGCCGATCCGAACCGACCACATGCAGCGTGGCGCCGAACGGCGCGACCTGCTCGACGCCGGCGCGGCCGCGGAGTGCGGCCGCCACTTCGTCCAGCTTAGCTCCTTCGACCACGAAGGTCGTCAGGCCGGCGTTTTCGACCACCTCCTCGACCGTGCCGGTGGCCAGCAGCCTGCCATAGGAAATGTAGCTGATGCGATGGCAGCGCTCGGCCTCGTCCATGTAGTGCGTCGAGACCAGCACCGTCAGCCCGCCTTGCGCCAGCCGGTGGATCTCGTCCCAGAATTCGCGCCGCGCCTTCGGGTCGACGCCTGCGGTAGGCTCGTCGAGCAGCAGGAGCTTCGGCCGGTGCATGATGCAGGCGGCAAGCGCCAGACGCTGCTTCCAGCCGCCTGAGAGCGTCCCGGCGAGCTGGCTCCTGCGGGACGTCAGGCCGAGTTCTCGAAGGGAGCGCTCCACATGCTCGCCGGCGGGCGAAAGCTGGTAGAGCCGCGCCACGAATTCCAGGTTTTCGCCGATCGTCAGATCCTCGTAGAACGAGAACCGCTGGGTCATGTAGCCGACTTCACGCTTGATCTTCAGCGGCTCGGTCAGGAGGTCGTGGCCAAGTACGCTGCCCTCCCCTTCGTCGGGGGTGAGAAGCCCGCACATCATGCGGATGGTGGTGGTCTTGCCGGAGCCGTTCGGCCCGAGAAAACCGACGATCTCGCCTTGGGCGACCGTCATCGTGACGTGGTCGACCACGGTCCTCTGCCCGAACCGCTTGACCAGGTTGCGGACCTCGATGACACTCATGATCGGCCGCCCACCGGAGCGGCCGGTTGCCTGCCGGCGGACATGCCGGCCGTCTGCCGCACTCGCCGCACGGCCGGGTGGAGCCGGGCGGCAATCATTGCTCGGCGAGCCTCACATCGACGATCTGCCCCGGCTGCAGCGCGGTGGCGTCGCCCTGCGGCCGCGCTTCGACCAGATAGACGAGCTTCTGACGGTTCTCGAGGGAGTAGATCACCGGCGGCGTGAACTCGGGATCTGGAGAGATGTAGCTCACGACAGCGGTGAGCTTGCTGCCGCAGCCGTCGCAGCTGACCGACAGCGTGCTTCCGACCTCCAGCGACGAAAAGGCGGGCTCCGGCACGAACAGCGTCAGCTTCACGGCGCCATCGGGCAGCATGGAGATCACCGGGGCAGCGGGCCCGGCGATGTCACCGGGGTTGCGGATAATATCGTCGATGCGGCCGGACGCCGGCGCGGCGATCGTTCGCTTGGAGAGCCGCCAGCGTGCCTGCTCGAGCGTCTGCTCGGCCTGCTTTACCTGGCTTGCGGCGGCCCTGATCGTCTCGGGCCGAGCCGGCAGTCCGGCGACGGCCAGGTTGGCCTCCGCCTGGCCGATTGCCGCTGCGGCCACCTCGACGGCCGTGGTCGCTTCGTCACGCTGCGCCTGCGGAGCGATGCCGCGCCGGAACAGATCCTCGGCGCGTGTCAGCACCCGTTTTGCCTCCTCGGCCTCGGCCTTTGCGGACCTGACCGCAGCCTCGAGCACTGCAACCTCCTCGGGCCGCTTGCCGACCTTGAGATCCGCCAGCTGTGCCTGGGCCTGCGCGAGCGCCGCCTCGGCCTGCAGGACGGCGATCCTGGCGTCGCCGCTTTCTACTTCCGCGACCGCACTGCCTTCCCTGACGCGGTCGCCGCGACGGACGGCGACCGACTGCACCTGCGCCACCTCGATGGGTGCCAGCAGGACATAATCTCCCTCGACATAGCCCACGGCGAGCGGCGCGGCCGTCGGGCAGGAAAGCATCGAGGCAATGAAGGGGATTGCGCAGATGATGCTCATCATCTTCCAGCTCTCCCCGCCGTCAGCATGGCCTCCAGATTGGCGGTCGCCACCGCCGCGATCGCTCTCGCCTGTTGCGGCCCGATGTCCGTCCAGCCCATGCGCCTGAGCACCGCCTCCCGCCCGATCCGGAAGTACACCACCTGGCCGATCAGTGTGAAAACGGTGAGCCTGGTCCGTTCGCTGTCCGCTTCCTCTCCGGTGGCGGCTGCCCAGGCGCGGCAGAGCTGACCATGCAAGGGCTCGAGCACGCCCTTATACATCCGGTCCAGGGCCGCGCTGGGCTGCGACAGTTCGCGCATGATGAACTGGGCGATCTCGCCTGCCTCGGGGCTGGCCACGAAGAAGGAGACCATCCGTTCGACCGCAGCAGACAGCCCGGCGGCCGCGGCCGGCGGATCGGCGGCGGCCGCCGCGTCGGCCAGCACCGGTCGCGCGATTTTCTGGATCGTCTCGACGATGAAATCGGCGCAGGCGGCGTGCAGCCCTTCCTTGCCGCCGAAATGATAGGCGATCGAGCCGATATTCGCCTTCGCCAGCGCTGCGATCTGGCGTGTCGACGTGCCGTCGAACCCGTGTCGGCCGAACAGCTGCAAACCGGCGTGTATCAGCGCCGTGCGGGTCAGCTCGGCAGGCGATTGCTGTGCGCGGCGTGGCGACGGAACGTCGTCCGGCTTGATCATGCGGAGAGTTTGATCAATCGAATGATTAACGTCAAGCCTCTTCTTGCTTTGACGAAGCGGCGCGATTTAGTGTCGGGCATGAACAGGAGCACCACCGTGCCGCGGCGGGTTGCCGGACCTGCAGGTTGCTCACCGTGAGCGCCGACGCAGCCGATACGCTTCTTGACCGGCTGGGCAGGTGGGTGGCGTCCCGGCTGCAGAGCGAGTCGTCAGGCTACGAGCCCTATACGCCGTCCGATCCCGAGACCCTCCGGCGCGTGCTCCTGCCTGGCGACGTGCTGCTCATCGAAGGGAATCTGCGGATTTCGGCGGCGATCAAGTACCTGACCCAGTCGACTTGGTCGCATTCTGCGCTTTATGTCGGCGACGCGTTGCCGGAGCCTGCCGACGGCTCGGAGCGGCCGCGGCTCGTCGAGGTCAATCTCGGCGATGGCTGCGTTGCCGTTCCGCTGTCCAAATACCGCACCTACAACACCCGCATCTGCCGGGCCAGCGGGCTTTCGCCGGATGATCGCGATCACCTCGTCGGCTTCCTGATCGACAGGCTCGGCCTCAGATACGATCTGAAGAACATCATTGACATGCTGCGTTATTTCCTGCCGGCACCGCCAATCCCGGTTCGCTGGCGCCGGCGGCTGCTCGCCTTCGGATCGGGCGACCCGACCCGCGCAATCTGCTCGACACTGATCGCCCAGGCCTATGAGCAGATCGGCTATCCGATCCTGCCCGAAATCACCCGGGCGCCAGGCCGGGCCTCGGCGCAGTCCTCCTATTCGCGCAAGGAGATCCTCCACATTCGCCATTATTCACTCTACACGCCCCGCGATTTCGACCTCTCGCCCTATTTCCGCATCGTCAAGCCGACGCTGGAATACGGATTCGACTACAAGGTAGTCGAATTAACAGCGAGGCAGGCCGCGGACACTTCGTCCTGAGCCGTTCGACGGGGCCCCGGCGGAGAAGCTCGGCACAACAGCCTTGTGCAGCGTGCGTCCATCGAGGCAGCCTGCGGCGGCGCCTTGCCTCGCGAAGCGATGCCTCGAAGTACGCACAAGCGATGCGGACGGTGTCAGCCGCGGGGCATGCCGCTGGGGCGCAGATGGCGCTTCTGGGCGGCGATCCGGAAGGGGGCGTTGGGGGCGCCGTAGCCCATGTAGCCGTTGCGGCGTTCGACGATCTCGAAGATGAAGCCTTCCCCCCAGGTCGGCGCGTAGAGCTGGAAATATTCGCCGTGCTCGTCCCGGTCGTAGAGAAGGCTCTCCGACCGCAGCCGGTCGGCGAACTCCGGCTCGAGTCCGAACCGCGCCTCCACGTCATCATAGTAGTTGGGCGACATCGACAGTGGCTCGAAGCCGTTCCTGCGCAGCGCTGCCGCGGTCGTGAAAATGTCCCGGGTCGCGAAGGCGAGATGCTGGACGCTCGACCCGAAGCTTTCGGCAAGGAAGTGGCCGGCAAGCGTACGGCGGTTCTCGGCGCCGTTAAGAGTAAGCCGGAAGCCGCCGCCGTCGTTTTCGACCGCCTGGCTCCGAACAATCCCTGCCGGGTCGACGACGTCGACCATCGTCGTCTTTCTGGTCCGGAAGATCGACGTGTAGAAGAGAAGCCAGGTCAGCATTTCGTCGTGCCCCATGGCCTGACCGACGTGATCGATCCGGGTCAGTCCGGCAGAGGCTGGAGGGGTCCCTCCCTCGACCGGCCTGAAGTCGATCTCCCAGTTGCGCGCCAGATCGGATTTTTCGTCGAGGAAGTAGATCAGTCCGCCGCCTACTCCGTGAATGGCCGGAATGGCGAGCTCGCCGGGGCCAACCGCCTGTTCGAAGGGCTCGGCGCCGAGCGCCCGCGCCCGGGCGACGGTGGCAGCGGCGTCCTCCACCTTCAGCCCGATGGCGTAGACCGACGTTCCGTGGACGATGAAGGAAGAACGCGCCAGCCCCTCGATCGCCGTGTTGACGACGATGTGGATGTCGCCCTGCCGCCACAGCGTCACATCCTTGGAGACATGACGCGCCGCCTTCGAGAAGCCGAAGCCAGACAGCAGGTGTTCGAGTTCAGCCAGATGCCGTCCATCGGTGGCGAACTCGACGAACTCCACGCCTTCCACGACGATGCGCTCGGGCATGTCGGGCACGGCAATCCCCACTTCCGGCTCCTGGCGGCGAACCCGGTCCATGAGCCAGATCAGGGAGCGCTGTCCGTCGGAAGCGATGGAGCGCGGCGAGCCGCCGCGGAACTGGTCGTTGAAGATCTCCAGCGAAAGGTATCCGTCGTAGCCGGTGGCCGCCACGGCGGCCATGAACTCGGTAACCGGCAGGTCGCCTTCTCCCGGCATGTTCCGGTAGTGCCTGCTCCAGTGGAGCGGGTCCATCCGGATCAGCGGCGCGTCGGCGAGTTGGACGATGAAGATCCTGTCGGCGGGAATGGCGCGGATCGAATCGACGTCTATGCCGAGTGCCAGCGTGTGGAAGGAATCCAGGATCAGCCCGACGTTCGGGTGGTCGGCCCGCCGCACGATCTCCCAGGCGTCGCGGTGGTCGCGGACGTGCTTTCCCCAGGCGAGAGCTTCGTAGCCGACGCGCAGGCCCCGCCTGGCCGCGCGCTCTCCCAGCTCGTGAAAGTCGCCGGCGGAGCGGTCGATGCCGCCCAGTGAGACCGGCGAAACGCTGGAGCACACCAGCATCAGGTCCGTTCCCATTTCCTGCATGACGTCGAACTTCCGCTCCGCCCGGTCGAAGGCGCGCCGGCGCTGCGGTTCAGGCAGTCCCTCGAAGTCGCGGAATGGCTGGAAGAGCGTGATGGCGAGGCCGGCATCGCGCGCCATCCTGCCGGCATCTCCGGGCGTGCCGTCGAAGACCAGGAAGTCGTTCTCGAAGATCTCGATACCGTCGAATCCGGCGGCGGCGATCGCAGCGAGCTTCTCGGCGAAATCGCCGCTGATCGAGACGGTGGCTATCGAGGTTTTCATGGTCATGAACCTTGATGAACGACGCGGTCGGTCGAAGGATAGAAGACTGGCCGGGCCGGGCAACCGCGCATTCAGCCCGCCAGCCTCTCGGCCCTTGTGACGTAGCGGACGATCGTCTCGACCGTGTTGCGCCGCAGTCTCTCGAGTTGCTCCGGGGCACCGAAGTCACGTCCGAATATCTTCGAGAAGGTCGCCCGGTTGGACACGTTGAAGAAGCACAGCGCGCTCACCTGCCAGTGCAGTTCCACAGGGTCCATGCCGTCCCGGAAGACACCTTCGGCCACACCGCGCGCATAGACCTCTGCAATCCTGTCGATTGCCGTGGCGTTGAGGCCGCGTATCATTTCCGAGCGGTCGAGATACTGGCCCTTGTGGATGTTCTCGATCATCACCATGCGGATGAACTCCTCATGCTGGTGGTGGTGGTCGAAGGTGAATTCCACCAGCCGGCCAAGCGCTTCGGCCGGCGGCCGTCCCTCGATGTCCAGCGCCGCTTCGCCTTCCCGGACACGCCGGTAGGCATTCTCGAGCGCGCTGAGATAGAGACCCTCCTTGTCGCCGAAGTAGTAGTAGATCATCCGTTTGCTGGAGCGGGTACGCGCCGCTATCTCGTCTACCCGTGCCCCCGAAAGTCCGTTCAAGGCGAACTCCTCCGACGCGATTTCCAGAATGTTGCGGCGCGTGCCGTCCGGGTCCTGGGAACGCGCCGCAGGCCGCCGGGCAGTTTGCCGCTTCTCCGCATCGCTCATCTGCTGCAGATCGTCCATGTCGCCAAAGCCGGCGTTGACTAAACTAACTAGGTCGTACATTGTGCCGGAAGAAGGCCGCCGTCAATTACCGGCGCGCCGCCGGCAAAGACAAGAGCTTTGACCAGCTGCGTTTGCCGTTTCGGCCATTCGCTTTGCAGGAGCGCCCGAGATTACCGGCGACCGCATCATCGATGCCTTGCGGCAATTGCTCCGGCCAGCCGGCCGCGACGGTGTCGTCGTCGGACTGCTCGGCCGCGGCATCCAGTCGTCGCGCACCCCAGCCATGCATGAGCGGGAAGGCGCCCGGCTCGGTCTTCGCTACACCTATGTGCTTGTCGATTTCGACCGGCTCGGCCTGCCCGACGAAGCACTGAAAGGCGTCGTGGAGGCGGCCGGGCGGCTCGGCTTCGCGGGCCTCAACGTGACGCATCCCTTCAAGCAGGCGGTCCTTGCCTGCCTCGATCGGCTCGACCCCGAGACGGAGATCATAGGCGCCGTCAACACGGTGGTTCTGAAGGACGGTAGGCGCGACGGGCGCAACACGGATTGCCGGGGCTTCGTCGACAGCTTCCGGGAGAACATGTCGGGCTCTGCTCTGGAGCGGGTCGTGCAGTTCGGCGCCGGCGGTGCGGGCGCGGCAGTCGGCTATGCGCTGATGCTCTTGGGCGCGGCCGATCTCACCATCGTCGACAGCGAACCGGGCAGGGCGGAGCGGCTGGCCGCCAGGCTTGCCCCCCGCTTCGGCAATCGAGCACGCGCAACCGGTTCATCCGCTGCCGCCCTTGCCGACGCCGACGGCATCGTCAACACGACGCCCGTCGGCATGCTCAAATATCCAGGCACGCCGTTTCACCCCGGCCTGCTGTTGCCGCGCCAATGGGTAGGAGACATCGTCTACTTCCCGGAAGAAACGGAGCTGCTTCGAGCCGCCCGCGCGCTCGGGTGCAGGACCCTGTCCGGCGCCGGGATGGCTGTCCACCAGGCGGTCCGCGCCTTCGAGTTGTTCACGGGGCGGGCAGCGAACGCAGCCGCGATGGCCGCCCATTTCGAGGCGGCTGCCTGAAAGTTCACGACACCGGGCCATTATTGGATTTCGGGCCCGAAACAAAGGAGGAAGACCATGGACATCAACTCAACCCGACGCGGGTTCCTTTCTGGGGCCGGGCTGATCGCGCTCGGTGCCGCTCTGCCTGCCTTTGCGCAGGACAAGCCGAAGCTGCGCTTTTCGGCGGTGTTCTCGGAGCAGGACATCCGCGCCGAAATGATGAAGATGTTCGCCGAGGCGATAAAGGACGACTTCACCTTCGAAGGCTATTACGGCGGCAATCTGTTCAAGCAGGGCACCGAACTCGTCGCCATCCAGCGCGGCAATCTGGAAATGGGCAACATCGCCCCGCAGGACATCTCCAAGCAGATTCCGGCCTGGTCGATCCTCACCGCCGCCTATCTGTTCCGCGACGCCGCGCATCTGAAGACCTTCTTCGACAGCGAGCACGGTGCCGAGTTCAAGAAGATGACGGAGGACCAGCTCGGCGTGCGCGTGCTCGGTCCGACCTATTTCGGCGCCAGGCAGATCGGTCTGAAGCCCGACAAGGAGATCAAGACCCCCGCCGACATGGCCGGCATCAAGCTGCGGATGCCGGGCGGCGACGCCTGGCAGTTCCTCGGCACCGCGCTCGGCGCCAACCCGACGCCGATGGCCTATGCCGAAGTCTACACCGGCCTGCAGACCGGCGCGATCGACGGCCAGGACAACCCGCTGCCCAATGTCGAGAACATGAAGTTCTACGAAGTGATGTCGCAGATCGTGCTCACCTCGCATCTGGTGGGATTTGACCTTCTCGCCATCTCGAACAAGGTGTGGACGGACATGGGCGCCGAAAAGCAGGCGAAGGTTCAGGCAGCGGCCGACACCGCGATCGCCTTCAGCACCGAAAAGCATCTCGCTCGCGAAAAGGAACTGGTCGAGTTTTTCAAGGAAAAGGGCCTCAAGCTCTACGAGCCGGACATCGAGGCCTTCCGCAAGCATGCGCAGGAAATGTACCTGGCTTCCGACCTCGCCAAGGACTGGCCGGCCGGGATGGTCGACAAGATCAACGCGCTCTAGAGCCAACAACTACCCCGCAGCCGGCCCTATCTGGCCGGCTGCGATTTTCTTGGGGACGGAACAGGGCGGATGCCGCTGAACGATACATCGCACCGATGGAGCCGCTTTCTCTACCGCCGGGCCGAAAACCTGCTCGCCCTGATGCTGTTCGTAATGTTTTCCGCCTTTCTCCTGCAGATCGGCTTCCGCTACATCTTCAACCTGCCGACCGGAATTCCCGGTGAGCTCAGCGTGGTCCTCTGGATCTGGCTGGTGCTCTGGGGAGCCGCCTTCGTGATCCGCGAGGAGGAGGAGATCCGTTTCGACCTCTTCTATGCAGCGGCCGGTCCGGCGGTGCGTCGCATCATGTTCCTGGCCTCTGCGGCGGCGCTCCTCATCCTCTACGCGGTCTCCTTTCCGGCCGTGCTGGACTATGTCAGCTTCATGAAGGTCGAACGCACGGCCTACCTGAAGATTCGCTTCGATCTTCTGTTCTCGATCTACATCGTCTTCGTGATCGCCATCATTGCCCGCTATCTCTGGCTTGGGTGGCAGGCGCTCAAGGGTAGCGCACCCAAGGAATTCGACCCCACCAAGGTGGGCTCCGGCGTATGAATTTCGCCAGCCCGTTCTCGATCACCCTCGTGGCGATGACCGGCCTTGCCTTCCTCGGCCTGCCGATCGGCCATTCGATGATCGCCGCCTCGATCCTCTATCTGCTGCTTGCCGGACTGGACATGGGAACTGCCGCCGAGCAGCTGCTGAACGGCATGTACACCAACTTCATCATCCTGGCCGTGCCGCTGTTCATCCTGGCCGCCGAGCTGATGAACATCGGCTCGATGACCGATCGCCTGCTGCGCTTTTGCGACGCGGTCGTCGGCCGCTTCAGGGGCGGCCTGGCGCATGTCAACATCGTGCAGAGCATCATTTTCGCGGGCATGTCGGGATCGGCGATCGCCGACGCCGCCGGCACCGGCAAGATGATGCAGGCGATGATGACGAAGGACGGGAAGTATACGCCGAGCTACGCGGCGGCGCTGACCGCAGTCACCTCGGTCGTCGGCCCGATCATTCCGCCGTCGATCCCGATGATCATCTACGCGCTCGTTTCCGACGCATCGATCGGCTATCTGTTCCTCGGCGGCGTCATGCCCGGCCTGCTCATGGCAGCGGCCCAGATGGGCATCGTGACGTTCGACGCACGCCGCAGGAATTTTCCAGTGGAGCCGCCGACGCCGCTGCGCGAACTGCCGGGCATAACCGTCCGCGCCTTCCCGTCGCTGATGATGCCGGTGGTGCTGCTCGGCGGCATCTATACGGGCGTCACGACGCCGACCGAAGCCGCGGCCGTGGCCGCCGCTTATGCGCTGCTGATCTCGGTCGTGCTCTACCGCAGCGTGAGTTTCGAGGATTTCTACCACGCGGTGCTCTCCAGCGCCCGGACCTCGGCCTCGATCGGCATGCTGATCTCAGGCGCGCTGGTCTTCAACTATGTCGTCACCGTCGAGAACATCCCGCAATCGCTGAGCGTGCTCCTGACCAGCTGGGAACTGTCGCCGACTGGATTCCTCATCCTGGTCAACATCATCCTGCTGCTGCTCGGATGCGTCCTGGAAGGCACCACGATCCTCTTGGTGATCGTGCCGGTCTTCATCCCGACGGCCGAGGCGCTGGGTCTCGACCTCGTGCATTTCGGAGTTGTCGTCGTCGTCAACATCATGCTTGGCCTGGTGACCCCGCCCTACGGGCTGCTGCTGTTCATCATGACGAGAATCGCCGAAGTGCCGCTCCGCGAGCTGGTGCGCGACGTGCTGCCGTTCCTGTGGGCGATGCTGGCTGCGCTGGGGTTGATTACTTTCTTCCCCGCTCTGGTGCTCTGGCTGCCGCGCCTGCTCGGCTACCAGGGCTGAGGCGATCTGCAGGCCGGCCGCGAAACAAAACCCGGAGGACCCGATGCCAAAGCCGATCTTCGTCATCAACGGCCCCAATCTGAACCGGCTTGGCAAGCGCGAGCCGGAGATTTACGGCACGACGACGCTGGCCGAAATCGAAGCGATGTGCAGGCAGGCTGCGGGCGATGTGCCGCTGCGTTTTTACCAGTCAAATTTCGAGGGCGAGATCGTCGACTGGATCCACGAAGCGATCGACGTCGGCGCCGGCATCGTCATCAACCCGGCCGGACTGAGCTTCACATCGATCCCCGTGCTCGACGCTTTGAAGATGTTTTCCGGTCCTATCGTCGAGCTTCACATCTCCAACATCCACCGTCGCGAGGCGATCTATCAGAACTCGCTGGTGTCAAAGGCGGCCACCGCGGTGATCGCCGGACTGGGGCCGCGCGGCTATCCGGTGGCGGTCAGGGCGCTGCGGGAACTGGTGGAGAACGGGTAAGGTGAGGTTCGCTCAGGCACGACGCGACGCTTGACAACGGCGTTCGCTGTCGGGGCCGCGCCCTGCCGCTTCTTGGTTCCGCATGGGTCCGATCCGGAAAAGCTATTCCACTCTTCGGCCCGATGCTTTACGATATCTGCTTCTGAAATACGGAGGCGCGTATCGCCTCCGCATGCGGACCGTCCGCTTGAACACGCGCCTGCACGCAGGGTGTTTCGGCAGTGCGGTCGGTCCGCCGCTATTCCGGGCTGCTGGCGAGAGGCAGTTTTCTGGCGGCGGGGTTTCTTGCTCCATGCCAAGTCTCACTGACGGCTACCCGAATCTGCTTGCAGACATGGCGATATGAACCGTTTCCGGAGGCTTGGAGATGTCTGAAACCAGAAGCCGCGAAAACCAGGATTCGACAGAGTTTTCAAGGAATGTTTCCGGCTTCGATGAATGGGCCCGTCGGCTCGGCATGGCCGCTCTATTCTTGTGTTTCTGGACGGGCCATGCTGCGGCCGACGATGTTCCCACCGCCTCGACGTCACCCATCGGGATCGCAGTTTTTCCCTTCGAGCTTGAAGACTTCAGCGCGGCCGCCGCGCACGGCTCAAGCCCTGCCGTAGCCTCCTACCTGGCGCAGGCGACCGACGAAGCCAAGCAGCAACTCCTTCAATCGGGACGCTATCGGTTGATCGACACCGCGGGTGCCGGTGCGGAGGCCACGGGCCTGCGGAATTGCGGGGGATGCGAGGCCGCTATCGCAATGAACCTTGGGGCAGATCAAGCCCTCGTCGGCGTCATCACCAAGATAAGCATGACCGAATACGTCGTCCGCGTTCAGGTCAGCGATGCCGAAAAAGGGGAGATTGTCTCCAGTCTCACGACTGATCTGCGCATGGGTACGAGCGACTCGTGGCCCCGCGGGGTCCGTTGGCTGATGAAGAACCGCATGCTGGCGTCGAAGTGATCTCCGCCGCCAGGTGCCGCTCGCGACCCCGCGGCTTCATCCGTCGGCTTGCGTATCAGGTCCCGGATCGCCGCCCGCTGCGGCAATTGCCAGCCTGCCCAGATAGTGATTCCAGCCCTTTTCATGGCTTGCGCGCTCTTGCTCGTCGGGCAGTCCGCTATGGGTGAGCCGGACCAGAGTGCCGGCGCCCTTCTCGACGAGGTCGATCTCGATCAGGCTCGTACCGGGCGGCATGTTCTCGCGGCCTTCCCAGCCGAAGGTGTAGGCAAGGCGGTGGACCGGGATCACTTCCGTGAACTCGCCGCGGGCAGGGTATTTGCCGCCCACGCTCACCAGGTAGACTCCGCCGGGATGCGCCTCCGCGTTGACCTCCGTCCCGAGCCAGCGCTCGAGCTTGTCGGAATCGGTAAGGAATGCAAAAACCGTCGCCTGCGGGGCTGCGATCTCGATTTCACTGCGTACGATCTCGGTCATGGAAGGCCTCCACCGGTAAGGGACGGGAGCGCCATTCTCGGCACCGCGGCAATGTAGGCCGCTCCCCGTTCGACGCAAGAAATCTGCTGTCACCCTCATGACAGAGGGCCGGCCCAACTTCATGATCCCCCAACGATGCGACTGCCCTCGGCTCTCTCCTTCCTGGTCGACGAGGCGATCGGTGCTTCCGGCGCCGATGCCTTCCTGACGACGCTCGGCGCCAGGCTCCTGGCGGACGGTCTGCCGCTCGCCGGCGGTGCGCTGACCCAGGCGGGTCCGCACCCGACCATCGCGCGGCGCACCTGGCTGTGGCGTGCCGATACCGAACGGGTCATCGAGGCGCTTGGCTTCGGATCTGCCGGGCCTGCCGGTCCCGAGGGTGCCGACGTCGGTCGCCACTGGCTGGCAGGTCTCGGAAGCAGTGTCGTGCGCGAGGATAGGGTGGGTGCCCCTGCGTCGGGCGCCTTCGACGCCGCCGTGCTTGGCTGGGCCGCGACGCGGCCGTTCGGCGAGTCCGAATCGGAGCTGCTCTGCGAGGTCGTGCGCTTCGCTGCCGCGCCGCTTGCCGCGATTGCAGCGAGGTCGACGCTGGCCGTGCTGCTCGAGACCTATCTCGGCCGGCGCAGCGCGGCGCAGGTGCTGGCCGGCCGACTGCGGCGCGAGCCCGGCGAGACGATTTCGGCGGCGCTGCTCTATGCCGACCTGCGCGGCTTTACCGAATTGTCCGAGGCCGCCGCGCCGAACGAGGTGGTCGCTGCTCTAGACGCCTGGTTCGATCGAATCGCCGGCGCCGTCCACGCCTTCGACGGCGAGGTGTTGAAGTTCATAGGCGACGGCGTGCTGGCAATTTTCCCGATTGAACGGCGTGGCGCCGCCGCATCATGCGATGCCGCACTTCGCGCGGTCGCCGCCACGCGCGCCGGCATGGCACATCTCGACCGCAGCCGCGCTGCGCAAGGCCTGCCGCCCCTGCCATTCGGCACGGCGTTGCACGTAGGCGAGATGCTGTGGGGCAACATCGGCACCGCCGACCGGCTGGATTTCACGGCAATTGGCCCCGCCGTGAACCTGGTCAGCCGGCTTGAGGGCCTGTGCCGGCGGCTCCGCCGCACGGTGTTGCTGTCCGGCGACTTCGCGGCGGCAACCACGCACGAACTGATCCCGCTCGGCGAGCACAGGCTGCGCGGCATAGCGGCGCCATGCGCGGTGTTTGCGCCGCGTGATTAGAGTAAGGCAGCCGTCGATGATGCCAAAATCGGCGGCCTGCATCGGAATGGCGCCACACTTGTTACTCACGGCTTCCGATTTTCGGTGACAAGACTGCCTCGCGACCCAAATGAGGGATGTGCGGCGAAGGTGATCACGCTTCGGCTCCGAGGCGCGGATACTCGCCCAGATAAGGAGATTTCAGCCAATGACCATATCAGCCGGAAACGGACGCAAAGGCGGACAGAGCACCATGCACACACCACCGGTCGTGTCGCCCGACGCCTGGGAGGCAGCCCGCAAGGAGCTGCTCGTGAAGGAAAAGGCCCAGACCCGGGCCCGAGACGCCCTCGCCGCCGAGCGCCGGCGAATGCCGTGGATGGCCGTGGAGAAATCCTATGTCTTCGAGGGGCCGGACGGCAGGGCCAGTCTGCTCGACCTGTTCGAGGGACGGCATCAACTGATCGTCTACCGCGCCTTCTTCGAACCCGGCGTGTTCGGCTGGCCCGATCACGCGTGCCGGGGCTGCTCCATGGTGGCCGACCAGGTCGCCCACCTCGCACACCTCAACGCACGCGACACCACTCTCGTCTTCGTCTCGCGGGCGCCCCAGGCCGACATCGCGCGGCTGAAGGCGCGGATGGGCTGGGAGATGCCGTGGTTCACCATCACCGACGGCTTCGACGCCGACTTCGGCGTCGACGAGTGGCACGGCACGAACGTGTTCTACCGCGACGGCGAGCGTGTGTTTCGCACCTACTTCATCAACAACCGCGGCGACGAGCAGATGGGGGGCACCTGGAACTACCTCGATATCACGCCGCTCGGCCGGCAGGAGGTCTGGGAAAACTCGCCCGAGGGCTATCCTCAGACCCCAACCTACAAGTGGTGGAACTGGCACGACAGCTACGTCACCAATGCAGCGCCGGACAGGAAGTGGGTGGAGATCTCGGACGCCGGAGAGGCGGCATTCCGGAACCAGGACGCGGGCGCTAGGCCATGAGCCAGGTCTGTGGCGGATCCGGCAAGGCCGCGACCCGCCGGAACGTCGAGCCGGGGGCAGCCAACGGGCTGGCCCTGGCGGCGTCCCCGACCTTCGCCATCATGGCGCTGCTCACCGCCGTGCCAGGCGGCGGACCCGCGGAAATGCTCTGCTCGGCTGATCCCGCATCGCCGCTCAGCGGCATGGCCACGATGTACCTGCTGATGAGCGCCTTTCATGCGGCCCCCTGGCTTAAGCTGGTCCGCAGGTGCCGCCGGCTGACCCGAGCAGCCCTTGATAATTAGCGGCCGTTCGGCAGGCCCAATCGGTGCTGCTGGGCGCGTCGACACCGGCTCGCCCTCAGGCAGGCATCGGCTGGCGGTTCTCCGATCTCGCCTGCTCGAGTGCGCGCTCGATGGTTGCCTTGTAGCGCACCAGCGGCGGCTTCACCCCATGTGCAACGAGCAGGCGCCGCATTTGCGGCGAGGCGCCGGTGACGAACACTCGCACTCCGGCGCGCCTTGCCTTGCGCACCGCCCCCTCGAGCACGTTGGCGGCTGTGGAATCCAGGAAGGGCACGCCCGAGCAGTCGAGGACGAAGTTCTTGTGCCGGCCGGCGATACGGTCGAGCACCGCCCCGACCGTCGAGGCGGCGCCGAAGAAGAACGCCCCGGATATCCGATAGACCACGGTGTCCGGATCGCTGGACGATCCGGCGTCGTACGCCTCCCGCCCTCCCTCGTCGTCCGCGACGTCCCGGCGTACCATCGGCACATCCTCGTTCACGACGATTGTTTTGCCCATACGGTCGATGAACAGAACGGCGCCCAGAACGAAACCGACCAGAATGCCTTCGGTGAGATCCCGGAAGATGACCAGCAGGAAGGTGACGAGCAAGACCAGCGCGTCCCCGGCGGAGGAGCGGATCAGCGCACGGAAGGCATCCTTCTCCACCATGTTCCAGGCTACCACGGCGAGCACGCCCGCCAGTGCCGCCAGGGGTATGTAGCTGGCAAGCGGCGCGGCCACCAGCATGAACAGCAGGATGAAGGCTGCGTGCATGATGCCGGCCACGGGTCCGTGTGCGCCTGCGCGAACGTTGGTCGCGGTGCGGGCGATGGTGCCGGTCGCCGGAATGCCGCCGAACAGCGCCGAGCCAATATTGGCGAACCCTTGAGCGACCAGCTCGCAGTTCGAGCGGTGGCGTCGGCCGGTCATGCCGTCGGCAACCACCGCCGAGAGCAGCGATTCGATCGCCCCGAGAAGAGCAAAGGCGACGGCGTCGGGCAGCACGGCCTGCATGCGGACGAGATCGAATTCGGGCAGCATGGGCTGGGGGAGGGTGCGCGGGATGCCGCCGTAGCGGGTGCCGATCGTTTCGACCGGCAGCGACAACATGGCCGCCGCCAGCGCCGCCAGGGTGACCGCGATCAGCATGCCGGGCCATGACGGCCGCCGGCGCCTGAGGACGACGATCGTGGCGACGGACAGCGCAGCGATTCCCGCCGCGCCTGGATTGATGGTGCCGATCGCCTCGGCAAGCGCCGTCATCTTCGGCAGCAGTTCGCCAGGTTCCTTGCCGGTCAGGGTGAGGCCAAGAAGTTCCTTGATCTGGCTGGCGAAGATGATCACGGCAATACCGGCCGTGAAGCCGACCGTCACCGGATAGGGAATATATTTTATGTAGGTGCCGATCCTGAGATAACCGATCGCCAGCAGAAAAACGCCGGCCATCATCGTCGCCAGCACGAGCCCGTCGATGCCGTGCCGGTCGGCGGTCGACGCGACCAGCACGATGAAGGCGCCGGCAGGCCCGCCGATCTGAAAGCGGCTGCCGCCCAGCAGCGAGATGACGAAGCCGCCGATGACCGCGGTGAACAGGCCGCGTTCCGGCGAGGCTCCCGACGCGATCGCAATGGCCATCGAGAGCGGCAGGGCGACGATCGCCACGGTCAGCCCGGCGACGGCGTCTGCCCTGAATTGCGAAAGGCCATAGCCTTCCTTGAGGACGGTGACCAGCTTTGGGGTGAAGAGTTCCCTGAAGGTCGGATGGGCCGGCTGGCCGGCCTCTTTCATGTCTGCTTTCATTATCGCCTTCGCTGCGAAGACGGGATCGTCGACGGAAAATCTGGCGGTCGCCGTTTGGGTTTCTGGACGGGTGCGTATGGCTTCGGGAAAAACTGCGTGAGCATGGCGGGCAAGGCCCGCTCTAGCATCTGGCCCGGCCGATTTGTACCTATTTATCGGTACTTTGGCTTCGTCGGAAAAAAAGCCGCACCACCAGCCAGCAGAGCATCGCCCAGGCAAATCCGGCGCACCATCCTGCCAGAACGTCGGACGGCCAATGGACGCCGAGATAGATCCGGCTGGCGCCGACCATCAGGGTGATGAGGACGGCCAGGCCGAGCACATAGATCCTGCTCAGGCGCCCCGGGACGATACGGGCGATCATTACGCCGAGCGTCAGATAGGTCACCGCGGACAGCATCGCGTGGCCGCTTGGAAACGACAGGGTCGAAACTTCGGCCAGATGAGGAACAAGCTCGGGGCGGGGCCGGTCGATGCCGAGCTTGAGAAGGCTGGACAGCATCTGCCCGCCGCCGATCGAAACCAGCACGAACGCGGCTGACCGAACACTGCCGATCAGGAGAAGGTAGAAGATGGTCGCCGCGACAATCAGCACCAGCACGGCCGTCGAGCCGAGGCTGGTGATGTCGCGGACCGCCTCCTCGAGCCACGCCGGACCCAACGGATCATCGGGCTGTCCGGCGGTGCGGAAAAGCAGCAGGATCCTCGTGTCGAAATCCCGCGGGTCGATCGCGCGCGCCACTTCCATGAGCTCCACGAAGCCCCACAGGCCGGCCGCGGCAAGGAAGCCGGCCAGCAGCACCGACAGTTCGATCCGTTCGCGCAGCATCATTCTCGGCACGCTGTTCTCCACATGGCTGGCGTCGTTGGCATAAAGCATTGCTCGGCAAAGCGGGAATACTCTTCTCGATAGGTGGCGCCTCGCCACAACCTGAAGGCGGCGCCCCGGATCCATGGGGTGCGATACCCCGGAAGGATGCCAGCCGGCCGCGACATGCAACTGTCACGGAGGACGTTTAGGGATCGGCCAGCGTCCATCCATCGGAGGTGATCCAGCATGAACCCAAAGTCGCAAGACGAAGCCGTATTTCGGACCAGTCAGCTCGAGGAGAATGGCGGCCCAGGGCATAACCCCACGGCAAATCCGACGATGGGCGAAATCATTACCGCCCGCTTCTCGCGCCGCGGGCTGCTGAAGGGCTCGCTCGCCGTCACGGCGATCGCCGCGAGCGTCAGCCCGGTGGCCCTCATCCTTGCGGATGAAGCCCGCGCCGAAGGCGTTTCGGCCTTCGATTTTACCGAGGTCGAAGCCGGCGTCGACGACCAGCATCATGTGGCGGAAGGTTACGACGCCGACGTGCTCCTTCGCTGGGGCGATCCGATCTTTGCCGACGCTCCTGAATTCGACCCGGCCGCCCAAAGCGCGGCAGCCCAGGCCATGCAGCTCGGCTACAACAGCGATTATATCGGCTACATTCCGATCGACGGGTCGGCGTCGCACGGCCTGCTGGTCATCAACCACGAGTACACCACCCCGCATCTGATGTTCCCCGGCATCGTCACCATCGCCGAGGGCAAGATCAGCCAGGCGCCGCTCAGCAAGGAGCAGGTCGACATCGAACTGGCGGCGCATGGCGCCGCCGTCGTGGAGATCCGCAAGGAAGGCGGCAAGTGGCAGGTGGTGCGCGGCAGCAAGCTGAACCGCCGCATCACCGCCACCACGGAGATGGAGGTCACCGGTCCGGCCGCCGGCCATGACCGCATGAAGACCAACGCCGATCCCGCCGGCACCAGGGTGCTGGGAACTCTCAACAACTGCGCCGGCGGCGTCACGCCGTGGGGCACCTTCGTGACGGCGGAGGAGAACTTCCACGGCTACTTCTCCGGCGAACTGCCGGCCGGCCACGGCGAAGCTGCCGCCTATCAGCGGCTGGGCGTGCCGGAGGGCTCCTACGAATGGGCGAAGCACTACGACCGCTACGACGTCGGCAAGGAGCCGAACGAGCCGAACCGGTTCGGGTGGATCGTCGAAGTCGACGTCATGGACCCGGACTCCACGCCGAAGAAGCGCACCGCGCTCGGCCGTTTCAAGCATGAAGGTGCCGAATCGATCGTCAGCCGCGACGGGCGCGTCGTCTTCTATCTCGGCGACGACGAGCGCTTCGACTATGTCTATAAATTTGTCACCGCCGGCACCTTCAACGCGGCCGACCGCGCTGCCAACATGGACCTGCTCGACGAAGGTACGCTCTACGTCGCCAAGTTCGCCGACGACGGCACGTTCGAATGGTTGCCGCTGGTGCACGGCGAGGGCCCGCTCACCGCGGCGAACGGCTTCGCCAGCCAGGCCGACGTGGCGATCGGCACGCGTCTTGCCGCCGACCTTCTCGGCGCGACGAAGATGGACCGTCCGGAGGACATCCAACCCAATCCCGTCGACGGCAAGGTCTACGTGCTCCTGACCAACAACACCAAGCGTGAGGAGAACCAGGTGGACGCCGCCAATCCGCGCGCCAGTAACGCCTTCGGCCACATCATCGAGATTGCCGAGGACGGCGGCGATTTCGCCGCCACCAGGGGCCGGTGGGAAGTGCTTCTGAAGTGCGGCGATCCGTCGGTTGCCGAGGTCGGCGCCACGTTTTCGACGGCGACCACTTCCAATGGCTGGTTCGGCATGCCGGACAATTGCGCCATCGATGCTGCCGGCCGACTATGGGTTGCGACGGACGGGCAGGGTCCGAAGGCTACTGGCCGGACCGACGGACTCTGGGCAGTCGACACCGAAGGTGAGGCCCGCGCCACCTCGAAGCTGTTCTTCCGCGTCCCGGTCGGTGCCGAACTCTGCGGCCCGCTCTTTACGCCCGACGACGAGACCGTCTTTGTCGCGGTCCAGCACCCGGCCGACGAAGGGCCGGACTGGGAGCCCTTCGGACGGCCGTCCTACTATGAGGACCCGTCGACGCGCTGGCCCGATTTCAAGGACGACATGCCGGTTCGGCCATCGGTCCTCGCCATAACCAGGCAGGGCGGCGGCAAGATCGCTTCCTGACCGCCAAGGCCGGCGCGCGAACGAAACCCGACCTGCGGCTGCAATGCCGCAGGCAGTCCGGTGCAGCGCAGGGATGCCCGCGGCGGGCCTGTCCTATCTTCCGCTGGTCATCCCCGGTCCCAGCGTGATCAGTGCGACCGACAGGATGGCAAGCCCCAGGCCCAGCGCCTGAATGTTCGTCACCCGCTCGCCGAACACCGCCAGCGCAACGGCGTTCACCGCCACGAGCTGGATGACCGCAGACAGGCTGAAAGATACCGACATGCCGAAATCCCGAATGAGCTTCAGCATGATCAGGTTGCCCGCCGAATAGAGCAGCAGCGTCAGCACGATCTTTCCGAAGCCCGGTGCCAGTGCCCATGACTTTGCCGCAGTCGCGGCAACCAGGAAGATCATGGTCGACAGCCCGAGCCACAGCAAACCGGAAATGCTCACCTGGTCCCCCGGGGAAAAGCACTGCAACGTTGCAGCCCTCCCATGTCCAACAGTGCACGGTCAAGCCACCACTGATCGCCGGCTGCCGCTTCCGACCGTCGCCGCAGGCCGAGGCGTATTCGGCAGTGGTGGGCTGCCTTCTGAACAAACCCTCTTTTTCCGACAGCCCGGCCGGCCTACTTATATGCTCGCTGCCCAAAAAGGGCTCGTAGGCGCTCGTCCGCTCCGATCGCTCGGTGTCGATTCGTGGCAAGGTATGGGAATATACTGGGAATTTACACAGTGCGCCGGCTCGAAGATCTTTATGTCTGGTGGACCACACGATCCTTGGCGCTGCAGTTTCTGCTGGCGGGCGGCGCGGTGTCGCTCGGCGCGACGTTCCTGGTCGGACTGCTGGTGACGAGCCAGATCGAGGACGGCGTTACCCGCAACTCCGCTGCCACGACAGCCCTTTACGTCGACAGCGTGATCGCGCCGCTGCTCCCCGACATGCAGAGGAGCCAGGTGCTTGGCGACGGCGTGACGCAGGCGCTGGACGAGACGCTTGGTCAGGGCGCGCTCGGCACGAGGCTGGCGTCCTTCCGGCTCTGGCGCCGGGATGGAACTGTGCTTTACGCCCGGGACAAGAGTCTGGTCGGAAAGCGGTTCGAGCCCGATGAGGATCTCGAGGCTGCCTGGCGCGGCAGGATCGTTGCCGAGTTCGGTTACGGCGACGCAATCGGGGATGCTGCCACAAGTACAGCAGGGCAGCCTTTGCTCCACATCTTCAACCCGGTGCTTCAGCCATGGTCGGGAGAGGTGGTGGCCGTCTCGGAATTTCACGAGATCGCCACGGATTTCCAGAGCAACTTGCGCAACGCACTGGGCCGCAGCTGGCTGGCGATTGCCCTTGCCACGCTCGGCTTTTTCCTGGCGCTGTCGACAATCGTCTTGCGCGGCAGCCGCACAATCGAGGAGCAGAGCCGTGCGCTGAAGGAGCGCGTCGGTGAGCTGTCGCAGGCGCTTGCCCAGAACCGCTCGCTGCGTCTACGGGTCGAGCGCGCCTCGCAGCGTGCAACCGCGTTCAACGAGCGGTTTCTGAGGCGGATCGGGGCGGACCTCCATGACGGGCCCGCTCAGCTGCTGGCGTTCGCCGCGCTACGCCTGGATAGTGCCGCCGTGACCGACGCTCCGGCGGGCGAAAAGCGAGACCGCGAGGTTCAGGCCATCAAATCCAGCCTGGATGAGGCAATGCGCGAGATCAGGAGCATCTGCAACGGCCTCGTCCTGCCGCATATCGAGGCGGCCGCGTTGCCGGATATACTGGAGCTCGCGGCCGTCGCGCATGAGCGGCGCACCGGTTCGGCGGTCGAACTCTCCCGGTCCGGGAATGCCGGACCGCTGTCGGCACCTGCGAAGATCTGTATCTACCGTTTTGTGCAGGAGGCGCTGAACAACGGCTTCCGGCACGCCGGCGGGAGAGGCCAGAGGGTGACGCAGACGTGCCGGGACGGGCGCGTGGTGATCGAGGTGTCGGACAACGGACCGGGGTTCGACCCGGGATCCGTGCGCCCCCAGGGACTCGGCCTTGCCGGGTTGCGGCAGCGCGTGGAAAGCCTCGGCGGCCGCTTCGACCTGGCATCCTCCGCTGCGGGGACCAGGGTGAGCATGTCGCTAGACACTGAGGAAATGGAGCGCGCATGACGGCACCGATCAGGCTGGCGGTTATCGACGACCACCCGTTGTTCAGGGAAGGGGTAACCAGAAGTCTTGCCGAGATGGGCGTGCCGGGCGGCGGTCTCAACGCGATCGCCCCGATCCTCGAGCGGCATCCGGGCCAGAAAATCGTCATGCTGACGGTCTCCGAGGCAAGCGACGACATCACCACCTCGCTTCAGAACGGCGCCAAGGGATTCGTGCTGAAGGGGGTCGGATCGAGGACGCTGGCGGAGGTGCTGCGCACAGTGGCCGCAGGCGAAAGCTATGTTTCGCCGACCCTCTCGGCCCGGCTGCTTTCCGACCCTGCCCGCTCGAACGCGTCGCCGAGGCGCGATCCGATCGAGGACCTCACCGGGCGGGAAAGGGAGATCCTGGCGCTGGTGGCGTCGGGGCTCAGCAACAAGCACGTGGCGCTGCGCCTCGATCTCCAGGAAAAGACGGTCAAGCACCATATGACCCGCATTCTCGCCAAGCTGAACGTCCGTAACCGCACCGAAGCAGCCATGGCGCTGCGGGACGCCACCGAGAAGCGCCTCTGACCCGCCGCAGCCGCGAGGATCAAGGGTGAACGCGGATCAGCGAATCATGGCCCGGAACCGTGCGCGGTCACCCTCAGTCGCGGGCCGTCCGATGATCAAGCGTCCCTGCGCATCGTTCATCCTGTAGCGTCCGTCGGTGATTTCCTCGCGGATACCATCGAGATGCACGACTTCCACGTCCGAACCGTTGATTTTGACCCTGGTTCCGGTGACCGGATTGATGTGCTGGTTGCCGCGCTGGCCGAAACCGTCATCGGATTTCGACGCAGGTCGGCCCGTATCGCTCTTCGCCCCATTCGCGCTTCCGTCGGAGGCCGTGCCGCCGTCGCGCCCCTTGCCGCCCGTGCCGGCGCCGCTGCGCGAATCACCTTTGCCGGGATCGCCTGTGCCGGGATCACCTTTGCCGGAATGGCCTTTGTCGGAGTTGGCGTTGCCAGATTTACCGCCGGAATGGCCTTTGTCGGAGTTGCCAGTGTCTGAATTACCGCCGGACCTGCCGCTGCCGCCCTGTCCGGAACCGCCCG
>JAJFMR010000189.1 GCA_020696915.1 Rhizobiaceae bacterium
GGCGAGACCGGCGATCATGCCGGAGATCGCGAATGCAACGAACTTGGTGCGCCCGACGTCGATTCCGGCATAGACGGCCGCCGTCGGATTGACGCCGATCGCATGGATCGACCGGCCGAGCGGTGTTCGCGTCATCACGAGGTAGAATGAACCGATGTCGACGATCGCGAACCACGACAGAGTCGGCAGCCCGAGCAGGCTGCCGCGCTGCAGTGCGATGAAGCCGGGGCTCATTGCGTCGGCATTGACCCAGGTGCCGCCGGCGATCACGAAGGTGGCGCCCCGGAAGATGGTGAGGGTGCCGAGCGTCACCACGATCGAGGGCATGCCGAGCTTCCAGACGAGCGTCCCGTTGAAGGCCCCGAGCGCCGTGCCGACCGCCATGGCGAGAAGGATGACGAACGGCACGGGTATCTCCGGCCAGGAAGCGTTGAACAGCGCTGCAACCATGCCGCTGAAGGCGAGATTGGAGGCCATCGACAGGTCGATGGAGCGGGTCAGGATGACGGCCATCTGGCCCAGCGCGAGGATGATCAGGATTGCCGTGTCGTTGAAGACGGCGGCCAGATTGCCGGGCCGCGCGAATGCCGGAAACCTGAGTGCGATCAGCCCGACCAGCAGCGCCGTTGCGGCGAGCAGCCAGGCTTCGCGGTGGCGCGCCAGCCTGCTCAACCGGCGATTCCTGCCGCCGTCTCTACCAGGCGCACGGCGTCCAGTCCGAGATTGTCGTAGATCGCCGCGATCCGGCCCTCGCGCATCACCGCCACCCGGTCAGACATGCCGAGGATTTCCGGGAGCTCGGACGACACCATGATGACCGAAAGCCCTTCCGCGACGAGTTCGGCCATGAAGCCGTGGACCGCCGCCTTGGATCCGATGTCGATGCCCTTGGTCGGCTCGTCCAGGATGATGACCTTGGGCGAGGTCGCGAGCCATTTGGCGATGACGACCTTTTGCTGGTTGCCGCCCGACAGCGTGCCGACATCCTGGCTGAGCGAGGCGGCGCGCAGGTCGAGCCGCTGCGTATAGGCGCGGGCCAGCCGGAACTCTTCGGCGAGCCTCAGCACGCCCGATTTCGAGGCACGGTGAAGCGAAGGCAGCGACACGTTCTGAAAGATCGGCATGCCGATGATGACGCCCTGCCGGCCGCGCTCCTCAGGCACGTAGACGATACCCGCCGCGATGGCGTCGGCGGCCGATCGCGGCGAGATCGCCCTGCCCTCCAGCGTGATCGTGCCGCCCGAGATCCTGGTCATTCCGAAGATCGCCTGCATGACTTCGCTGCGGCCGGCCCCCACCAGCCCGTAAAATCCCAGTATCTCGCCCTTGCGCAGCTCGAAACCGATGTCGTCGAACTCGGTCGGATGCGACAGGCCTTTCACGGCGAGCACCACGGGTCCGATATTGGCCCGGCGCTCGGGGAAGATGTGATCGACAGCGCGGCCGACCATCATCTTGATGATGTCGCCCTGGCTGGTCCCGGAAATCATGCCCTCGCCAACCATCTCGCCATCGCGAAACACGGTGTAGCGGTCGGCGATCCGGAAGATCTCGTCGAACTTGTGGCTGATGAACAGTATGGCCTTGCCGTCCGCCTTCAGGAGCTCGATCAGCTCGAAGAGCTCCTCGATCTCCTTCGCCGACAGGGCGGCGGTCGGCTCGTCCATGATGACGATGCGGGCGTCGATCGACAGGGCGCGCGCCACTGCCACCAGATGCTTGCTGGCGATGCCCAGATCCTTCAGCCTCGCATCCGCATCGATGTGGCCGGCATGCATGGCGGCGAGCACCTCACGCGCGCGGCGGCGCAACGCCTTCCAGTCGATCGCCCCGAATCGCGTGCGCGGCGCGTGTCCGAGAAAGATGTTTTCGGCAACGCTGAGTTCATCGAACAGCACGGTCTCCTGGTGGATCGCCGTGATGCCGTGCCGGAATGCGCTGTGTGCGCTGGTGAGTGACGCCGGGCTGCCGCCGACAGCAATCTCGCCTGCGTCCGGCTGATAGATGCCGGTGAGGATCTTGACCAGCGTCGACTTGCCGGCGCCGTTCTCGCCGATCAGCGCCGTCACCTGCCCCGGATATAGCGCCAGGCTGACGTCATGGAGGGCCCGCACCCCCGGGAAGCTCTTGCTGACGCCCGACAGCGACAGCAGCGGCGCGGCGAAAGCCCGCGCCGCGCGGATTCGGGACTCTTGGGCCGCCAAGTCCATGTTCGATCCGTCTCGAGGCCGTCGTGCCGGAAGGGGGCGGGGGGTAACCCCGAATTGGTGTCGTCGAGCGTCACCTCGCCGACGCGGCCGATCGACAGCTTTGCGCCGGGCTTGGCCTCGGTCTTTTTCGTGGCGAGGCCGTGTGCGAGATAGACCGCCGAATAGCCGAGGTCGATCGGGTTCCAGAGCGCGACTGCCTGCGAGGCGCCGTTGTCGATGAACTGCTTGAACTCCGAGGGCAGCGCCAGGCCGGTGACGTTCACCTTGCCGATCAGCCCCTGGTCGGTGACGACCTGCGCGGCAGCGACGACGCCGACCGTGGTCGGCGCAATGATCGCCTTGAGGTTCGGATGGCTGGCAATCAGCCCCTTGGCCTCGTTGGTGCTCTTCACGGAATCGTCGTCGCCATAGACCGTCGCGACCAGATTGATCTTGGGAAATTTCTCGGGCAGCACCTTCTTGGCCGCCTCGATCCAGGCATTCTGGTTGGTGGCGGTGGATGATGCCGACAGGATTGCCACGTCTCCGCCTTCCGGCAGGTGGTCGGCGGCCAGCTTGATGATCGTCTCGCCGATAAGGTTGGTGTCGGACGGGTTGAGGTGCATCTGACGGCCTTCCGCCGCGACGCCCGAATCCCACGAGATGACGGTGATGCCGCGGTCCATGGCCTTTTTCAGCGCCGGCACCAGCGCATCGGGATCATTTGCCGAAATCGCGATGGCGTTGACGTTCTGGGCGATCAGCGAGTTGACGATCTCGATCTGGCCCTCGGCCGTCGCAGCCGTCGGACCGGTATAGATGACCTCGGTCTCGCCGAGCTCGGCGGCTGCTTCCTGGGCGCCCTTGTTGGCAGCGTCGAAGAAGCCGTTGCCGAGGGATTTCACGACCAGGCCGATCTTGACGGGTTCGGCCACGGCCGCCGTCGCAAACATCGAGGCGGCGAGCGCCGCCGACACCATCAGTTTCTTCAGAATGCTCATTGAATTCCTCCCATCTGGTAGCGGTTGCATTCCATCAGCACTGCAGCACGCCTCACGCCTGCAGCGAAGATTCCTCTCTTGCGGCACCAGGTCTCGCGGCGACGGGCAGCGGCGCAACGACCAGCGCCACCCCGGCACCTTCCAGCAGTTTCGCCTCGCGGTCCTCGATGCCTTCATCCGTGATGATCGTCGATATGCGCGCCAGCCCGCACAGGATCAGGCTCGAGCGCTGCCTGAACTTGGACGAGTCGACGAGCACGACCAGTTCGTCGGCCTGATCGATCAGCTTCTGCTCGGCCTGGATGAGCAGCGGATCGCCTTCCATCAGTCCGAGCGGCCCTATCCCCTGCGCGCCCATGAACATGCGCCGGGCGTAGAAATTCTTCGTGACGTCGTTCTCGAACGGCGACAGGACGATGTTCTGCTCGCGGTAGACCGTGCCGCCCGGCAGCATCACCGTGTTCCTGGAATGACTGAGCAGGTGCTCCGCGATCGGAAAAGAATTGGTCAGGATGGGCATGCGCCGGCCGGTCAGGAAATGCACCATCTGGTAGGTGGTCGTGCCGCCATTGATGATGATCGGTTCACCGTCACGGCACAGCTCGACTGCCGTGCGGGCGATTGCCCTCTTCTGGCTGACGTTCAGGACCTCGTTGACCGAAAACGGCCGGCCGGCCAATCCGATGACCTGCGGTGGCGAGATTGCTTCGGCGCCGCCGCGAACCCGGCGCAGCCGCTTCTGAACGTGCAGCGCAGCAATGTCACGACGGATCGTGGCCTCGGAAGACGAGGTAAGGTCGACCATCTCCTGGACCGTGACGACAGGCCTTTCCTGTACGGCGGACAGGATGATCCTGTGGCGTTCCTTCTCGTGCATCTCTCCTCCTGCCAAGGCATCTACGCACCCGCCTTTCGCAGTGTCAATCATTTCCAATCAACAAAAGCGATTGTGCAACGCAGTATGATTGAAGTCGATCGTTGTTGATTGACAGTGGCGGCAAGGGCATGCGAAATTTCCTGCGGCAAAACCGCATCCAGGCGGTGCCGGACGGAGGACCTTCCGATGCTGGACAAGCGTCCCGGCGCACGTCTCGCCAATCTGTGGGACGACGCCAAGGCTGGCGCGATGAGCGAAGCTGAACGCCTCGTTTACCGATCCAATCTGCTCGGCTCCGACAAGCGCGTCACCAACTTCGGCGGCGGCAACACCTCGTCCAAAATCCGGCAGGCCGATCCGTTGACCGGCGAAACGGTCGAGGTCCTGTGGGTGAAAGGCTCGGGTGGCGACAGCGCCTCGATCAGGCTCGACGGCTTTGCCACGCTCTACATGGAAAGGCTGCGCGCCCTGAAAGGCCTCTATCGCGGCGTCGCGCACGAGGACGAGATGGTGGCCCTGCTGCCGCATTGCACGTTCAACCTGAATGCCAGGGCTGCCTCGATCGATACGCCGCTTCACGCTTATGTGCCCCGGCCGCATGTCGACCACATGCACCCGGACGCCATCATCGCCATCGCCGCGTCCAGCGATTCGAAGTCGCTGACGGCGGAGATATTCGGCGACGCCATCGGCTGGCTGCCATGGAAACGGCCCGGATTCGAGCTTGGCCTCTGGCTCGAGCGGTTCTGTCTGCAGCACCCCGACGCCATCGGCGTCGTCCTGGAGAGCCACGGGCTGTTCACGTGGGGCGACACGTCGAAGCAATGCTACGAAACGACGATCTCGGTCATCAACAAGGCGATCGACTGGTTCGAGCGCCGCACTGCGGGCAAGCCGGTGTTCGGCGGGCCGGCCGCGAAGCCGCTGGCGGCGGCCGACCGGCGCGCCGTCGCGGCAAGGCTGATGCCGCGGATCCGCGGCCTGATTTCGACCGCCAGCCACAAGGTCGGGCATTTCGATGATTCCGATGCGGTGCTGGAATTCGTGAACGCCGCCGACATGCGCGCGCTCGCCGCGCTCGGCACCTCCTGCCCCGATCATTTCCTGCGCACCAAGATCCGTCCGCTGGTCATCGAGTTCGACCCCGGCAGGCCGGACGTCGATGCCGTCGTCGACCGGCTGGCCGAAGACTTTGTCGCCTACCGTGCCGACTACGAGGCCTATTACGAGCGGTGCCGGCATGCCTCGTCGCCGCCGATGCGCGATCCGAATGCCGTCGTCTATCTGATGCCGGGCGTCGGCATGTTCACGTTTGCCAAGGACAGGGCCATGGCCCGCATCGCGGGCGAATTCTATGTCAACGCGATCAACGTCATGCGCGGCGCATCCTCGGTCTCGGCCTATGTCGGGCTGCCGGAACAGGAAGCCTTCGACATCGAATACTGGCTTCTCGAGGAAGCCAAGCTTCAGAGGATGCCGGCGCCGAAAGCCCTGGCCGGCAGGATCGCGCTGGTGACCGGCGGCGCCGGCGGCATCGGCCGTGCCACCGCCAGGCGGCTGCTCGGCGAAGGCGCCTGCGTGGTGCTTGCCGACATCGACGAGGTCGCGCTCGGCGAGGCGAGCGAGGAACTCGGCCGCGCCTTCGGCGAGGATGCGCTGCGGGCGGTGCGTCTCGACGTCACCGACGAGCCGGCGGTGAGCGCCGGTTTTGCGCAGGCGGCAGTCGAATTCGGCGGGCTCGACATCCTGGTGTCGAATGCCGGCCTCGCCTCTTCGGCGGCAATCGAGGAGACGACGCTAGCGCTCTGGGACCGCAACATGGACGTTCTGGCCACCGGCTACTTCATGGTGTCTCGCGAGGCCTTCCGGCTCTTTCGTGCCCAGCAGATCGGCGGCAATATCGTCTTCGTCGCCTCGAAGAACGGCTTGGCGGCGTCGCCCAACGCCGCTGCCTACTGCACGGCCAAGGCAGCGGAAATCCACCTTGCCCGCTGCCTGGCGCTGGAAGGCGCGGAGGCGCAGATCCGCGTCAACGTGGTCAACCCCGACGCCGTCCTGCGCGGCTCCAAGATCTGGACCGGGGAATGGAAGGAGCAGCGCGCCGCCGCCTACAGCCTGTCCGCCGACGATCTCGAGGCGCATTATCGTTCGCGCTCGCTGTTGAAACGATCGGTCTTCCCCGAAGACATAGCCGAAGCGATATTCTTTCTGGCATCCGACATGTCCGCGAAGTCGACGGGCAACATCATCAATGTCGATGCCGGCAACGCGCAGAGCTTCCCGCGCTGAAGGGCTGAGATCATGGCGGAAAGACCGATCGATCCGAACCTCGTCGCCGGCATGAATGCCAGCGCGGAAGCGGCGCTCGACCGTGACTATGAAATGCTTGGCGAGCAGCTCGACCGCCGCGGCATTTCGATCGATTCCGTTCGTGCCACGGTCGAGGCTTTCGGCGTTGCTGTCCCATCCTGGGGGGTCGGTACGGGCGGTACCCGTTTCGCCCGCTTTCCGGCCGGCGGCGAGCCGCGCGACATTTTCGACAGGATCGAGGATTGTGCGGTTATCGCGCAGCTGACACGGGCCACGCCGCGGGTGTCGCTCCACATCCCCTGGGACAAGGCCGATCCGCAGCGGCTCAAGCAGACGGCCAGCCGCTTCGGGCTTGGCTTCGACGCCATGAACTCGAACACCTTTTCCGATGCGCCGGGCCAGGCGCGCTCGTACAAGTTCGGCTCGCTCAGCCATGCTGATGCCGCAACGCGAAGGCAGGCCGTCGATCACAATCTCGAATGCGTAGAGATCGGCCGCGAACTGGGCTCAAGGGCGCTGACGGTATGGATCGGCGACGGCTCGAATTTTCCCGGACAGGTGAATTTCGGCAAGGCTTTCGAGCGATATCTTCAATCGATGCGCGAGATCTATGACGCGCTTCCGGACGACTGGCGGCTGTTCATCGAGCACAAGATGTACGAGCCGGCCTTCTACTCGACCGTCGTGCAGGATTGGGGCACCAGCTACATCGCCGCCCGCGAGCTCGGCGCCAAGGCGTTCTGCCTCGTCGACCTCGGCCATCATGCACCCAACGTGAACATCGAGATGATCGTCTCGCGGCTCGTCCAGTTCGGGAAGCTCGGCGGCTTCCACTTCAACGATTCCAAATATGGCGACGACGATCTCGATGCAGGGTCGATCGATCCCTACCGGCTATTCCTCGTCTTCAACGAACTGGTCGAAGCCGAGCTGAACGGGGCGCCGGATTTTTCACCCGCCCACATGCTAGACCAGAGCCATAACGTCACCGACCCGATCGAGAGCCTGATGCTCTCGGCAGCGGAGGTTCAGCGCGCCTACGCGGCCGCTCTCCTGGTCGATCGCCAGACGCTCGCCGCCTGCCAGGAAGAGAACGACGCGCTGATGGCCACGCAGGTGCTGAAGAGAGCGTTCCGGACGGACGTCGAGCCGATCCTGGCGTCGGCGCGCCTGCGCGCGGGCGGCGCCATCGATCCCGTCGCCGCATACCGGGCCAGCGGCTACCGCCGCAAGGCCGCTTCGGAGCGCCCGGCGGTGGCGTCGGGAGGCGGCGGCATCGTCTGACCGGCGGCACCCACCGTCGCCCTCAAGGCTCGATGCCGAGCATGAACGGCTCGCCCTCGAACGCCTCTGTCCCCCGGCCGATTTGCCGGACCGCGTCGACCATGCGGCCCTGGCGTCCCAACAGTCCGTCCGCAAGTTCGATCAGCAGCGGGTTGGGCGTCGCCGTCGGCGACAGGCGGCGCAGCGTGCCGGCAAGCTCGAACTCGTCGCGGTCTGGTGCCAGCGCTGCCGCCACGATATAGGCGGAGGCCGTCGAACGGCTGATCCCGGCATAGCAGTGGATCACCATGGGCTTCGCGAGATCCCAGCTTCGTGCAAAGTCCAGCAGCTTGCGCACATGCAGTTCGCCGGGCAGGATCATGCCGTCCCTGGCTTCGGCGATATCGTGGAGGCTGAGCCACAAATGGTCCTGCTCGGCAATAGCCGGCGGGCGAAGCACTGCGGTCCCGGTAGCGAGGAGCGAGACCAGACGCCCGGCGCCGCATGCCGCAACTGTGGTATCTACCCGCGAAAGCGGACAGACGTGGATCATACTGGTGCTCCTTGCCTCTGCTTCGCGACCGAC
>JAJFMR010000546.1 GCA_020696915.1 Rhizobiaceae bacterium
CCTGCTTCGCCATCTGAAAGCCATCCAGCGCGGTGACGACCGAGCCGGCCTCACCGGGGATATTGACCAGGATCGACGTGGTCGAGCCGCCATACTGCGCACCGTAATAGATGCCGGCCAGCATGATCAGCGCGCCCACCGGCGGCAGACCGAACGTAATCGGCAGCAGCATGGCCACGGTGGCGATGGTGCCGATGCCCGGCAGCACGCCGACCAGCGTGCCGACCAGCGCGCCGATCAGGCACAGCAGAATATTGACGGGAATCGGGATCGAGGCACCACCAAGAAAGGCGGGCGTCCATTGCACGAACTGGAATACGACGCCGAAGCCGAGCCCAAGATTTGAAAACAGATCTCCCATCGTGCCCTCAACGAATCATGAAAGTCGGCAGGAGCTGCAAAGGCAGACCGAGCGCATAAGGAAACAAAAGGGCACAGAATGCCGTCAGGCAGGCGCCGACGATCAGCGTTTCCATCCACCGGGTCTCCGGTGTTCCGCATGCCGCGATGACGAAGCTTGCCATGGCCGAGAAGATCATGCCCATCGGGCGGATCGCGAAGGCAAACGACAGGATGGCCAGCGACACGAACAGCGGACCCCGCCAGTGGTATTTCGCGAGGTGAGCGCCTTCGGTCACAACGCCGACCAAAGCAATGGCAGCGCCGAGGCCGAGCAGCAGAAAGCCGAACATCCGGGGCGCCGTGCCGGCGCCGAACGAAAATCCGCGCATGCCCTGGAGGTCGCTGGAAGCCCAAAGGGCGAACAGCGCGACGGCCATCAGGGCTAGTCCACCGATGAAATCCTGCGGGCCGCGAACCCATTTCGGCAAGATGGATTTGACCGGCACCTGGCCGGGCGTGGCGTTCATGGATACTCCTCCCCCAACGCGGGCTTCGCCCGTAGCTTGGAAAAAACCTGACTGCTAGTCCCGGAAACTGCCTAGCGAGTTTCATCAGACAACGCCAGCAAAACCCAAGAAGCTGCAGTCGTCCGGATGGCAAATGACGCCACCCCGCCACAGATCGCAACCATTGCGATTGGCGCGCCGCAACACCCTCGAATGATAAAGGATAAGCGCCATGAGCCGCATGTGCGCGTGGCCAAAATTCATGCAGCGCGACCGCAAACTTCCCCATTTCGGGAAGGGGCGATTCCGGCGGAACCGCGGCTGCGCGACGTCGAGCCAAAGCCTGGGTTCCCGACCCTTTCCGGGGCCTGTTTTTCTCCCCGGTTGCCCCCTATATTGGGAGTGCCGGTTCGCCGGCTATGGAAATAAATGGCCGTCGCAATAAACCATTCGGACCCGGGGGCAGTACCCGGCGCCTCCACCGAAGCCCACCTGTTCAGGATAAGCCCACCTATTCAGGATGGGCTTCGGCGGGGGCGAAACAGGATCGACGAGGGCGTAAAGGGCGAGTTTTTTCCCGGTATGGTTCCGCCGTTATCGGGCTATGCAATAGTTGCAAACGACAACTATGCTCCGGTTGCTCAGGCTGCGTAACGCAGTTTGAAAGACCAAGTCTAAAGTCCTGGCGGGTTAAGCTCCACCAGGCGGGGTTCGGAGGCACCTGGCAACAGAAGCCTCCACTTTATTCTCTTCATTTCCGGCCGGCGGCGCCATTCTGCCGCAAATTCGCACCATCGCGCCTGCTGACCTGCGGCCCCGGCCGGGGTAGCATGGGACAAGGGGCGAGTCGGGTGACCGGCGGCCATCCAACCTGACAGGACGACCATGGCGACCGATCACATCCGTTATGACGTGCTGGCGCGCGACGCGCTGCGCGGGGTGCTGCGCCGCGTGCTGACCGACGCTGCCGAACACGGCCTGCCCGGCGAGCATCATTTCTTCATCACCTTCCTGTCCACCGCCGACGGCGTGAAGCTGTCGCCGCGGCTGTTGGCGCAATATCCGGAAGAGATGACGATCATCCTGCAGCACCAGTTCTGGGACCTGGTGGTGACGGAGGATCGTTTCGAGGTCGGCCTGTCGTTCGGCGGCATTCCGGAGCGGCTGGTGGTTCCGTTCGCGGCGATCAAGAGCTTCCTCGATCCGTCCGTCCAGTTCGGACTGCAGTTCGAGCCGTCGGAAGCCGCGACAGAGGCACCGCCGGCGAAGCTGCCGGCCGTTCCCGCCCCGTCGGCGCTGCCCGTCGCCGCGCCGGAGCCCGCCGCAGAAGGCGCGGAAGAGCCAGCAAAGACGAGCGAAGGCGCGGAAGTGGTTCGGCTGGATCGTTTCCGCAAGAAATAATCCAAGCGCGAGAATATCGGCTACGCTGTAGTGTAGACGTTCTGCCAATTCACGGCACAACGGACATGACGCATGGCTCGATCAGAAACATCCGGAAAAAAATCCACCCGCAGCGAGACCGACAGCTTCGGTCCGATCGAGGTTCCCTCCGCCAGCTATTGGGGCGCGCAGACCGAACGCAGCAGACACAATTTCCGCATCGGCCGCGACCGGATGCCGATGGACGTCATCCGCGCGCTCGGCATCGTCAAGCTGGCGTCCGCGGAAACCAACCGCGAACTGGGGCTGCTCGACGCCCGCCGCGCCCGCGCCATCGTCCGCGCCGCGCGCGAGGTGATCGATGGCAAGTTCGACGATCATTTTCCGCTGGTGGTGTGGCAGACCGGCTCCGGCACCCAGACCAACATGAACCTCAATGAGGTGATCGCCAATCGCGCCAGCGAACTGCTGGGCGGCGAACTCGGCGCCAAGAAGCCGGTTCATCCCAACGACCACGTCAATATGAGCCAGTCGTCGAACGACTCGTTCCCGACCGCGATGCACATCGCCGCCGCGACACGCATCATCGCCGATCTCGTTCCCGCCTTGAGCGAACTGCACCGCGCGCTGCGCAAGAAGGAGAAGGCGTTCGCCCGCATCGTCAAGATCGGCCGCACCCATACCCAGGACGCAACGCCGCTGACGCTCGGCCAGGAATTCTCGGGCTACGCCGCGCAGGTCTATTCCGGGATCGAGCGCATCGAGGTCACGCTCGACTGGCTCTATCCGCTGGCGCAGGGCGGCACCGCGGTCGGCACCGGATTGAACGCCAGGCCACAGTTCGCCAAGGCGTTCGCGAAAAAGGTCGCGGCACTGA
>JAJFMR010000190.1 GCA_020696915.1 Rhizobiaceae bacterium
ACTCGTTCAACAGGTAGTCCGAAGCCTCGCGGGCCGTCCGCAGGAGCTTGTCGGACCCGTTCGGGCCGGATCTCACGGCGACGGGTGTTTCAAATCGGGAGTTGTCCATTGCCGCTCTTACGCCGAAGCCGGCGCATAAGCGAGGAGGCAATTGACACACGCCCTGGCACGACGACGCCCAGCAGGTTGCCAACCGGATGGCGCCGCTTGAAATCGGGCGGTCTTTCACCAGCTCTACTTCCGAATCGGGCCGCGCAGTGCGGCCTTTCGAAAGGAAGACGATGACCGACCGCACTCTCGATCATGACAGCGTGGCGGCCCGGCTGGACGAGAGCCGGGTCTATGACGGCGTGCTCACGCGACGCGTTTTCGCCTTCATGATCGATTATTTTATCGTTCTTCTGCTGCTGATCCCTTTCGGGATCCTGGTGACGCTTCTCGGGCTGCTGACCCTGGGCCTTGGCTGGTCGCTGTTTGCGATCCTCGGCCCGGCGGTGGCGCTGGTCTATGTCTGGAACACGCTCGGCGGCCGCAACCAGGCCACGACCGGGATGCGCCTGATGGGCCTCCGCCTTGAGCGGCTCGACGGCAGGCGGGTCGACGGCATGCTTGCCGTGCTGCACTCGGTGCTGTTCTGGGCCGGCAATGTGATCCTGTCGCCGCTCGTGCTTCTCGTGACGCTGTTTGCAAACCGCAAGCGGACGCTGCACGACCTGCTGCTCGGAACCGTGGTGACGCGCGCCGACCGCTGATCCGGCGGCCCGTGCAGCGCCCAGTGCGAAAAAGCATTGCAGCGGCGATCCGGCCGTTCCATTCTCCAGTTGAAATTTTCGCGGCGGGGCTCAAGGTAGCCGGAGTCGCAGGGAGTACCGCTCGAGAGCGATGACGCAGCACCCTACACAGTCGCCGCAATTCTTCCTGACCGCCCCTTCGCCGTGTCCCTATGTCGAGGGCCAGTTCGAGCGCAAGGTTTTCACCCACCTGGTTGGCGACAAGGCCCCGGAAATGAACGACCTGCTGACGCAGGGCGGCTTCAGGCGCTCCCAGAACATCGCCTACAGACCGGCCTGCGAGTCGTGCCGCGCCTGCGTATCTGTGCGGATCCTGGCCGGCGAGTTCCGCGCGACGCGGAACATGCGGCGCGTCATGCACCGCAACGCCGATCTCATCGGCGACATGCACGATGCCGAACCGTCGACCGAGCAGTATTCCCTGTTTCGCACGTATCTCGACGCCCGTCATCGCAAGGGCGGCATGTCCGACATGACGGTGCTCGACTATGCCATGATGGTCGAGGACACGCATGTCGACACCAAGGTCATCGAATACCGCAAGCGTGGTCCCGACTCCTTCATCACCGGGCGGGGCCATGGCGAGCTGATCGCGGTAGCGCTGACCGACAGGATGGCCGACGGTCTGTCGATGGTCTATTCCTACTTCCATCCGCAGTTCGAGGATCGCTCGCTGGGCACGTTCATGATCATCGACCACATCCAGCGCGCCCGCGCCGCCGGATTGCCCCATGTCTATCTCGGCTACTGGGTCAACGGCTCGCGCAAGATGAACTATAAGGTGCGCTTCCAGCCGCAGGAGCATCTCGGGCCGAAAGGCTGGGAGCGGTTTTCCGGGGCCTGACCCTCATCTTTCACTGAACGGGACCATCGGCGTGCCGTCCTCGTCTTCGACGGAGCGTTTCCGCTGACTGCTACCCGATCCGATCATGCCAAGGGTTTGCTCCTGACCGCGACGGGCGGGCTGGCGCTGACCGTCGACATCCCGTTGATCCGCCTCGCGCAAGGTGAATCGTGGTCGATCCTGATGCTCAGGACCGGCACGACCTTCATCGCCGGATTGCTCATCTGGGCGGTGTGGCGGATGATCACGCCACGGGCGCCGCAGCTGCTGCCGGGAAGGGCTGGCCTGGCCGTGGCCGCCTGCTACGGCGCGGGCTCCATCACCTTCATCACCGCCGTTTTCAACACCTCGACCGCCAACCTGGTCTTCATTCTGGCGTTCACGACGATGTTCTCGGCGCTGTTCTCCTGGATTTTCCTCGGCGAGCGGCCGCGGCCGGCGACCTTCCTTGCCATGGCTGCGATGGTCGGCGGCGTGCTCATCATCGTCGGCGATTCCGTCGGCTCCGGCAATCTGTTCGGCGACTTCATGGCGCTGTGCTCGGCGGCCCTCATCGCCTCTGCCATCACCATCTCGCGGGCCAGCGGCAAGGACATGGGCTTCACGGCGCTGGTCGGCGTCATCCTGCCCTTCGTCGTCGCCGTGGCAATGGTCGGCGGCAGCGGCTACCGCGTCGACGCGCCGTGGTGGATCCTGTTCAACGGGGCGGTCGTCATGCCGGTCTCGTTTTTCTGCCTGGCTACCGGTCCGAAATACATTTCGGGCCCGGAAGTCGCCATGTTCTATCTGCTCGAGACGGTGCTGGCGCCGATCTGGGTGTGGCTGATCTTCGCGGAGGCGCCATCGCGAAACAGCCTGATCGGGGGTACCATACTGATCTCGGCGCTGGTCGCCCACTCGATCTGGCAAGTCCGCGAGGGCCGCCGCCGCAGTGCGGCGGCGATGGTCCGGCACCCCGCCTGAAAGTCCGGTTCGTATGCCGCCATCGGCGTCCGGAACTCGCCCCCGTGCCCGGGCACCAGCGTCACCGGAACCATGCCGGCCGACATGACGATCGGCCGCGCGCGCTTGCGCCCGGCGTCGACCATCGCCTCTTGGCGCAGCACGCCGTGCCTGGCCTTCTCGACCGCCAAAGTCTCGCTCGATGACGTGACCGGCAGCGAGTCAGGAATTGCAGTGCGCCGACGTTCCTCATTCTGAGGCGAAGCAAGCCTCGAAGGACGCGCTATCCGAACTTGCCGGTGCGCGGAAAGCCTTTCGGCACCAGGCGGCCGGCCGAGGCGCGCTGGCCGATCCAGTCGGCGAGCTCCTGGCGTCCGCGGGTGAAGGTGCGGTCGGCCGAATCCTGCCAGGAGAGCCCGGCGGCAAGCGAGAAGGTCTTCAGGTCGAGGACGCCGCCGTCCTTGTATTTCTGCAGCCTCACGCCCTTGCCGCGGGTCATTTCCGGAATCTCGGACAGCGGGAAGACGAGCATCTTGCGGTTCTCGCCGACAATGGCGAGGTGGTCGCCATCGAGGGGCACGCAGCGCGCCGCTTCGTCGGGAGCTTTGACGTTCACCACCTGCTTGCCCTTGCGGGTGTTGGCAACGACCTCGGCCTCGGGCACCACGAAGCCGTTCCCGGCGTGGCTGACGACAAGCAGCCGGCGGCCGGGATCGTGCACGAAGGCGGTGACGATGTCCTGGTCGTTGTCCATGTCGACGATGATGCGGATCGGCTCGCCATGGCCGCGGCCGCCCGGCAGCCGGTCGACGCCGATCGTGTAGAACTTGCCGCCCGTCGTGAAGACCAGGATCTTGTCGGTGGTCTGCGCCGGGAAGGCGAGCTTCAGGCTGTCGCCCTCCTTGAAGGTCAGCTGCGAAGAATCCGGGAGATGACCCTTCATGGCCCGCAGCCACCCCTTTTCGGAGACGACGACGGTGACCGGCTCCTTCTCGATCATCGCGTGGTGGATGTCGGCGACGTCGTGGTCGGGGGCGTCGGCGAACTGCGTGCGGCGCTGCCCGAGCGGCGTGCCCGGCCCGAACTTGTCCCGGAGCGCACGGATCTCCCAGGCGATCGTCTTCCACTGCCTGGCGTCCGAGGCAAGCAGTGCCTCGATCTGCTTCTTCTCGGCCGACAGACTGTCGAATTCCTTGCGGATGCCGATCTCCTCGAGCTTGCGCAGCGCCCGCAGCCGCATGTTGAGGATGGCCTCGGCCTGCACCTCGGTCAGCGACCACCGCGCCATCATCACCGGCCGCGGCTCGTCCTCCTCGCGGATGATCCGGATCACCTCGTCGATGTTGAGATAGGCGATCAGGTAGCCGGCCAGGATCTCCAGCCGCTTCTCGATCTCGGCCAGCCGGTGTCGCGAGCGGCGGACGAGCACGTCCTTGCGGTGGTCCAGCCACTCCTGCAGCACGCCCTTGAGCGACAGGACGTTGGGCACCTTGCCGCGCGACAGCACGTTCATGTTGAGGGGAAAGCGCGTCTCGAGCTCGGTCAGCCTGAACAGCGATTCCATCAGCAGGCCGGGATCGACGCTGCGGCTCTTCGGCACCAGCACGATGCGGATGTCCTCGGCGCTCTCGTCGCGGATGTCCTCCAGCAGCGGCAGCTTGCGGGCCACCAGCAGCTCGGCGATCTTTTCGATCAGCCGCGCCTTCTGGACCTGGTAGGGGATTTCCCTCACCACCAGGGTCCAGGTTCCCCTGCCCTGCTCCTCCTGCGTGGCCACGGCGCGCAGCCTGAAGGAGCCCCGCCCCGTCCGGCAAGCCTCCACGATGCTCTGCCAGCCGTCGACGATGACGCCGCCCGTCGGAAAATCCGGCCCCCGGACCTTGCATTCGAGGAGGGCCGCCTTGTCGGTCCTCGCCTCGGCTTCGATCGCCGCCCATTCGGCAGGCGAGGTCATCAGATCTTCTACCGTGGCGCCAGGATTGGCGATCAGGTGCAGCGCCGCGGACAGGATTTCGGCGGCGTTGTGCGGCGGGATCGACGTCGCCATCCCCACGGCGATGCCGCTGGCGCCGTTTGCGAGGATGTTCGGGAAGGCGCCGGGCAGCACGACCGGCTCCTCGTCCTCCTCGTTGTAGGTGGCCCGGAAATCGACGGCATCCTCGGTGATGCCGGCCAGGAGCTCGGTGGCCACCTCGGTCATGCGCGCCTCGGTGTAGCGCATGGCAGCGGCGTTATCGCCGTCGATGTTGCCGAAATTGCCCTGTCCGTCGACCAGCGGGTAGCGGACGGCGAAGTCCTGCGCGAGGCGCACCAGCGCGTCGTAGATGGACTGGTCGCCATGCGGATGGAACTTGCCCATCACCTCGCCGACGATGCGCGCGCATTTCGCGAAACCCTGGTCGGGGTTCAGGCGCAGGAGGCGCATCGCATGCATGATGCGGCGGTGGACCGGCTTCAGCCCGTCGCGAACGTCGGGCAGCGCGCGGTGCATGATCGTCGACAGCGCATAGGCGAGGTAGCGCTCTTCGAGCGCCGCCTTCAGGTCGACCGGTTCGATGTGATCGCCGCCGTCCGAAGGCGGCGGCGGCAAGCTCTTGCCCATGCCGAGGGGTTATCCGAGCCGCTGATTCGCGGCAACCCCGCAGGCGGGGCGGCCGCGAGCGGTCCTTGCAATCAATGGTGTGTCAAAAGGTTCCGTTTGCGTTTTGCGCCGATTTCCGGCCTATGTGCCGGACGCGCCTTCCTCAAGTCCAGTCGATCGACGACGGTGGCGGGCACTGGACATTTTTCACATCGGCTCTCGGGATCAACACGATGACGATACATCGCAGCACGTTTCGCAGGTTCGCGCTTTCGACAATGCTTCTCGCCGTGCCGCTCGATGCGGCGATTGCACAGGACGCGACGGCGGTCGCCAATCGCATCAAGGCCGGGCTCGCCGGCCAGGGCGTGGCGGTCGACTGGACCGCAGTGACGGGAGATGCCTCCTCGATGGTGCTGAAGGGCGTGACCATCAAGCCGACGACCGAACAGGAAGGGCTGGCGATCGGCGACGTGACGCTCACCGGTGTCACCGAAAAAGACGGCGGCTACCTCGTCGGGAAGCTGGAAACGGCGCAGTTCAGCAGGTCCGAGGAAGGTCTCACCTTCGACGTCAGCCCGCTCGTCATCACCGGCATGAACGTTCCGGGCGAAGGATCGACGGACCCGCTGGCTTCGATCATGCTCTACGAGACCGTCGAGCTTGCCGGCATGAGCGTCAAGTTGGCGGACAAGACCGCTTTTGCCATGGAAGGGCTGGGCTTCCGCATCACTCCGCCGGCGGAAGGCAAGCCGCTGCAGTTCACCGGCGCGGCGGAAAAATTCAGCGGCGACCTGTCGCTGGTGGAAGACCCCAAGGCCAAGGCGGTCATCGACGCGCTCGGCTACCAGAACGTCAACGGCAGGATCGACATGGCCGGCTCCTGGCAGCCGAGCGACGGGCGGCTGGCGCTGTCGCAGTACGACATCTCCGTCGCCGATGCCGGCACGTTCGGCATGACCTTCGACTTCGGCGGCTACACGCTGGATTTCATCAA
>JAJFMR010000191.1 GCA_020696915.1 Rhizobiaceae bacterium
GGACTTCAGACGATGCGCACCGGGCCCGTGTCGCGCCAGCCTGTCGCCCGGATTGCGCAACGGACAGCGGTCGATCGACATGCAGCCGCAGCCGATGCAGTCGGTCAGCCCGTCGCGCAGCCCGAGGAGCTGCTCGATGCGGCGATCGAGCGCTGCTGCCCAGCCCCTCGAGAGCAGCCCCCAGTCCTCCCGATTGGGCGTGCGGCCGTCGGGCAGGGCTGCAAATGCGGCGGCAATCTCGGCCAGTGGAACCCCGATCTCCTGGGCGACGCGGATGACGGCGATCCGGCGCAGCACGTCCCGCGCGTAGCGACGCTGGTTGCCGGCGGTGCGGCTGCTGCCGATCAGCCCGCGCCGCTCGTAGAAATGCAGTGCGGAAACCGCCACCCCGCTGCGGGCGGCAACCTCACCGATGCTCAATTCGCCGGCCATAATTGCGCTTGACCTCAACTTAGGTTGAGGTTGTAGCAGAAAGATCCTCGTTGGAAAAGCAACAGGACGACAGCCATGCCGAACCGCATTTCACCCTGTCTGCCTCATGGCTTCGCCGACGGCCATCGCCGCGGCCAGCGCGACATTGAGGCTTCTGCCGCCGCCGCGCATCGGGATCAGCAACCGGGCATCGGCCCGGGCGCGAACAGGCTCTGGCACCCCGGCGGATTCGCGGCCGAACAGCAGGATGTCGCTGCGTTCGAAGCCGAAATCCGTATAGGAACACGCCGCTGCGGTCGTGAACAGCACCAGGCGGCGCCCTTCGCCCGCCCGCCACTCCTCGAAGCGGTCGAAGTCGACATGGCGGGTGAGGACCGCCATTTCGAGGTAATCCATGCCGGCGCGCCGCAGCGCGCGGCCCGAGAGATCGAAGCCGGCCGGCTCGATGATGTCGACGGGAAGTCCGAGACAGGCACCCATGCGCAGGATCGTGCCGGTGTTCCCGGCGATGTCGGGCTGGTAGAGCGCGATCCGCAGGCCGGCGGTCACGGCCTGGAGGCTCCGCAGGCAAAGTTGCCGCTTTGCCACAGCTGGATCGACCTGCGACGAAACAGCATGGCGCATATGGCCATGCGACAGGAATGCGTGTATAGGGCGCGGCGTGTCAACTCGAACAGATGGAGGGGTCGATGGAATTCATGATGACCATAGACATTCACCGCCCCAACGCTGGGTGTGCTGCCTGACGGCGGTTTCGGTTCGACGCTTCCTCTGAACATCTAGAGCATCATCGTCTCGATTCCCGCCGGAAATCCGTTTCCGCTCACCAAGGAATCCGACAATGCAACGCTTTTCATGGCGCGGGCGCAATGCTCCGCCCGAGCAAGACACCCGGCAGACGGGTCTGAGCGAGGCCAAGCTCGATGCCTGGGCAAAGGCCGCCGGCGAGCGGCGCCCGTCGAATTGGCCGCCGGCGCCGCCGCGCCGGCATCATCCAGGGCTGCTCGACGATCTGCCGCTTCCGGATGGGCCGATCCGCCCCCGGCGCGGCGCATTCCAGCCGGTCTTCCGTGCGCTTCTTCGCGCGGTCGGGATGCGCAGCGCGGAAAGCGGCTCATCGCCGCCGGCGTCCGCGTCCGGCGCGCGAGGCGATGGTCTTGCGAGGTTCGGGGCCGGACAAGCCGGCGCGCCCGGCGCGGCGGCGTGCGCGGCGGCGGACATCGTCCCCCGTGCCGCCTGACCGCAAGGTGGAAGTTGACCGAAAGGCATGAGATGTTCCGCTGGTTCGAAAGCAGGCTGAACCCATTTCCGCCCGGCGAGCCGGTCGAGCCGCCGCGCACGCTGATCGCCTTCTGCCTGCATTACACGAAAGGCGCCTGGCCCTATATCGTGGTCGCGGCGCTCTTCAACACGACGATCGCGCTGGCCGAAGTCGGCATGTTCGGCCTGCTCGGCAACATCGTCGACTGGCTGTCGACGCAGAATCGCGAGACTTTCCTCGCGACGGAGGGCTCGAAGCTGGCGATCATGGCGATCGTGGTGATGTTCGGCCTGCCGGCGACCGTGCTCATCAGTTCCATGCTGCATCAGCAGACGCTGATGGGCAATTATCCCATGCGCATCCGCTGGCAGGTGCATCGCTATCTGCTCAAGCAATCGATGACCTTCTACCAGGACGAGTTCGCCGGGCGCATCGCCACCAAGCTGATGCAGACGGCGCTCGCCGTGCGCGAATGCGTCATGAAGCTGATCGACGTCCTCAACTACGTCGTCGTCTATTTCCTCGGCGCCCTGGCCATCGTTGGCTCGGCCGACTGGCGGCTGGCCACCCCGCTGGTGGCCTGGCTGGCCGGCTACGTCCTCATGCTCAGATATTTCGTGCCGCGGCTCGGCAAGGTCTCGGAGGAGCAGGCCGACGCACGCTCCACCATGACCGGCCGCATCGTCGACAGCTACACCAACATCCAGACCGTCAAGCTGTTCTCACATGCCGGCCGCGAAGCGGCCTATGCAAAGGAGAGCATGTCGCTCTTTCTCGGCACCGTCTACCGCTCCATGCGTCTGGTGACGCTGCTCTACGCTTGCCTTTACGTTCTCAATTCGTCGCTGCTCGTGGCGGTGGGCGCGCTGTCGATCCGGTTGTGGCTCGACGAGGCGGTGAGTATCGGCGCGGTCGCCGTCGTGCTTGGGCTCGTCCTCAGGTTCTGGGGCATGTCGCAATGGATCATGTGGGAGGTTTCGGCGCTGTTCGAAAACATCGGAACGGTTCAGGACGGCATCAGCTCGATCTCGCTGCCGCGGCTGGTGCAGGACAGGCAGGGCGCCAGCGAGCTCACCGTTGACCGGGGCGAGATCGATTTCCAGAACGTCCGCTTCCATTACGGCAAGGAGAAGGGCGTCATCGAGGATCTGTCGCTCCGCGTCAGCCCGGGCGAGAAGGTCGGCATCGTCGGGCGCTCCGGAGCCGGCAAATCGACGCTGGTCAACCTGCTGCTGCGCTTTTACGACCTCGAGAGCGGACGCATATCGATCGACGGGCAGGACATCGCTCTGGTCAGCCAGGACAGCTTGCGGAAAAACATCGGAATGGTCACGCAGGACACCTCGCTCCTGCATCGGTCGGTCCGCGACAATATCCTCTACGGCCGCCCGGAGGCCGGCGACGCGATGCTTATCGAGGCGGCACGCCGCGCGGCGGCGCTGGACTTCATCCTTGCGCTGAACGATCCGGCGGGGCGCCAGGGTTTCGACGCGCATGTCGGCGAGCGCGGCGTCAAGCTGTCGGGTGGTCAGCGGCAGCGTGTGGCGATCGCCCGGGTGATGCTCAAGGATGCGCCGATCCTCATTCTCGACGAGGCGACCTCGGCGCTCGATTCGGAAGTGGAGGCGGCGATCCAGGAAAACCTTTACCGTCTGATGGAGGGCAAGACGGTGATCGCCATCGCGCATCGCCTGTCGACGATCGCCGCCATGGACCGGCTGATCGTGATGGACCGCGGGCGCATCGTCGAGGAAGGTTCGCACGAGGCGCTGGTTGCCAGAGGCGGCCTCTATGCCCAGCTTTGGGGAAGGCAGTCCGGCGGCTTCCTGCTGCAGGACGACACGGCAGACCAGGAAATCGCGGCGGAATGACATCGGGATTGCAGACGGGTCGGCCCTTCATCGATGCAGGATCCTCCGGCAAGGTGGTCGGATGAGCGACGGGAGCTTGCGGGAGAGGTTGTGGCGACGCTTCGAAGGCGCGCTCGACGCGTTTCGCGACACCGACCGGGAGGTGCTGCCGCAGGAGGCATGGCGATTCATCCTTTATTTCGCCAGGCAGGCCAAGGGGCCCTTCGTGCTGCTCCTCCTGGTGGGCGGCCTCGCCGGGGCCATCGACGCGGCCATCTACTGGTCCATCGGCTGGCTGATCGACCTCCTGCAGTCGGCGCGGCCGGAAACCCTCCTTGCCGATCACTGGCCCGAGCTCACCGGCCTGCTGGCGCTCATACTGGTCGCCCGCACCGGGGTGATGATCGCCGGCACCGTGCTCGAGCAGCAGGTGATCGTTCCGGGCTTTTTTTCCATGGTGCGCTGGCAATCGTTCCGCCGGGTGATCGAACAGCCCTACGGCTTCTATCAGAACGATTTCGCAGGACGCATCGCAACCAAGATCATGCAGGGTGGCGAAGCGGTCGGAGACTTCATCGTCAACGTCCTGCAGACCATGTGGTCGTTCCTCACCTTCCTGGTGCTGGCGTTTACGATCCTGGCTTCGGTCGACCCGCTGATGGGTCTGGTGGTGGCCGTCTGGTTCCTCTGCTACGCCGGAATCGTGGTGCTGCTGCTGCCTGAAATGCGGCGCGCCGGGCGGGCCACCGCCGACGAACGCTCGATCTTCAACGGGCGGCTGGTCGACGCTTTTACCAACATAATGTCCGTCAAGCTCTTCGACAGCGGCAGGCGCGAGCATGCCTATGTGCGCGATGGCCTGGAGAATTTCCTCGAGGCGGTTTTCAGGCTGACCCGCGCTGTCACCACGGTGCGGTCGGCGGTGGCCGTCAACAATGCCGTCATGCTCGCCGCCGTCGTCACGATCTGCATCTCGCAGTGGATGGCGGGGAACGTCACGACCGGCGCGATCGCCACCTCGCTCGCGCTGGTGCTCCGGCTCAACCAGATGTCGGGCTGGATGATGTTCAACATCAACGGCCTTGTCCGCAACTACGCGACCGTCCAGGACTCCACCCGCACGATCTCGGTCAGGCCCGCCATCCGGGACGCCGCCGACGCCAGGATCATGCCGCGCGCCAGGGGCGACATCCGCTTCGAGAACGTCACCTTCCACTACGGCAAGGGCGGCGGCGTCATCGACAATCTCGACCTGCATGTCCGCCCGGGCGAGCGTGTCGCGCTGATCGGCCCGTCGGGCGGCGGCAAGACGACGATCGTCAACCTGGCGCTGAGGCTGTTCGACGTCGAAGGCGGCCGCATCCTGATCGACGGAATTGACGTGCGTTCAGTCACGCAGGCCTCGCTCCGGGCGCAGTTCGGCGTCGTCACCCAGGATGCGATGCTGATGCATCGGCCGATCCGCGACAATATCGGCTACGGCAAGGCGGGCGCGACGGACGACGAGATCGTCGATGCGGCGCGGCGCGCCGCCGCCCACGAATTCATCACCCGCGTCGCCGATCCGAAGGGCCGCAAGGGCTACGACGCGCAGGTCGGGGAGCGAGGGGTCAAACTGTCGGGCGGCCAGCGCCAGCGTGTCGCGATCGCCAGGATGATGCTGAAGGACGCGCCGATCCTGATCCTCGACGAAGCCACGTCGGCGCTCGACTCGGACGTGGAAGCCGCCATCCAGGAAAACCTGTTCCGGATGATGGACGGCAAAACAGTGATCGCCATCGCCCATCGTTTGTCGACAATTGCCGCGCTCGACCGGCTGATCGTGCTCGACCAGGGCAGGATTGTCGAAGAAGGCAGCCACGCGGCACTGCTGTCGCGCGGCGGGCTTTATGCGCAGTTGTGGAAGCGGCAGTCCGGCGGCTTCCTGGGTGACCGGCTGGCGGCGGAATGAAGCGAAAGCGGGGCGTCGGCGTCTAGACGACCGACGACAATCCGCTCGTGACAACTATCGGCGTGCCGTCGGGCACGCGGTCATAGAGATCGATGATGTCCTGGTGGATGAGCCGCACGCAACCCGACGAAACGGATTTGCCGATCGACCACCATTCCGGCGAGCCGTGCAGGCGGTAGAGCGTGTCCTTGTCGTCCTGGAAGATGTAAAGCGCGCGAGCCCCGAGCGGGTTCGTGACGCCCGGCTCCATGCCGCCCTCCCAGACGTTCGTGCCTGGGACCTGCCGTGCGCGATATCTCTCCAGCTCGGGCTGGCGGTCGATCATTTCGTCGGGCGGGAACCAGCGCGGCCACCTCTGTTTCCACTGGATCACCCCGCGGCCCGACCACTCGAAACCCTCACGGCCGAGGCCAACGCCGTAGCGGATCGCCTCGCCGCCGTTGCCCACGAGATAGAGAAAGTGGTTCGATGTATCGACGACGACGGTACCCTGCTGCTCGCCGGTTGGGTTCGGGACGATCTGCCGGTAGTACTTCGGATCAATCTGTTCGATCGGAACGGCAGGGATTTCATAGCCGTCTTCGAACGTGGCGGCATACATCTGGCGATAGTCGCCGGAGCCCGCATCGACACTGAATTGCGGAAGTTGCTCGGGCAGCGGGTCTGTCGTGGGGACATGCGCTCCCGCGCGCTGACGAGCGCTCGTGCAGGCGGTGAGGGTGGCGAGTGCGGCGTTCGTCACGGCCATGGCCAGGAGACCGCGACGGCTAAATCTTGGCATGGGCCTCTTCTACCAGCGTTTTGAGATCCGGCAACGCGCGGAATGCCGCGACGTTCCGGCGTCCAATGCGACGACGCATCTTCCCGGCCTTCGATCAGGTGCGGCGTGCACGACGTGCTCAACCTGCTACAATCATGAAGCGGATTCCGGCAACATCCAGGCCGTCCGCCGGCGAGCCCTCCCGCCGCACTTCCCGTATGCCCGATC
>JAJFMR010000192.1 GCA_020696915.1 Rhizobiaceae bacterium
GTCGCGCAACGCATGCACGTCACCGTTGTCGCACGCATGAACGAAGAAGACGCGGCGGTCGCTTTCGGTCACCAGCGCGTGCAGCATCGAGACGAGCGGGGTCAGGCCGACGCCGCCGCCAAGCAGCACGACCGGCCTCGTGCTCGCGCGGTCGAGAACGAAGTCGCCGCGCGGCCCTTCGGCAGCCAGCACGTCGCCGACCTCGATCCTGTCGTGCAGGTGGCATGAACCCAGTCCATCCGCGAGACCCGGCCCGGGTGCTGCTTCCCGCTTCACCGATATCCGATAGCGGCCGCTTGGGGCCGGCGGGCACGAAACGCTGTAATTCCGCAGCACGAATCCCTGCTCGCCCGGTACGGGGATGCGGAACACGAGGAACTGTCCCGGCTGGAAGTCGCGCCAGCCGCCTGGCTCCACGGGCTCCAGGTAAAACGAGGTGATGATGCTGCTCTCGCGAACCTTCGCGACCACCTTCAGGTCGCGAAACCCGCTTTTTCGCGTCGCGTCCGGTGCGAAAAACGCATTCATTCCGCCGCAGCCAGCTGCTGGCTCTCGCCGGCGATCATGTTCGCCAGATTGCGACGGAAACGCAGCGGCCCGACGTCGATTTTGAGGTCGAGGTTGGGTGTCCGCTTGTTCGCCATGCCCTTGTGGACGGCGTTGAGCACGGCACGATCCTCGTCGAACGCGCCGCGGACGGAGGCTGCGAACTGGCGTGACACGTCTTCGTCATCAGGCGCGAAATTGCGCATCTGGAACCAGTAATACTTGGTCTGGTTCTCGTCGACCGGCGTCATGAAATTATAGCTGTCCATGAGGAATACATCCTCATGGTAGGGTTTCCCCTCGCCGCCGGTGCCCGCCGGCACGAAGATCGCCTTGATGATGGCATTGCTCGGATAGCGCACCTCATAGTGCTGCTTGCGGTCGCAATTGCCGGAGAATTTCAGAAACGGTTTGTAGAACGGGGCCGGTTCGACGTCGATCATCCAGCGCCAGACGGTGACGCCGTTTTCCCCGACGGTCGTCTCGAGCGGCATCCCTTCGATCGCCGCCACGCCGCCGAACGAGGATTGATGAACCCATGAAACGTGGGAAGGGTCGAGAAGATTGTCGGTCATGTAGAGATAGTTGCAATCCAGCGTCATCGACTCGCCCTGGTTGACGCCCCAGGAGGGATCGCCCCAATGCTCGACCTGGAAGATCTTCGACGCGTCAGCCTTTTCGGCGTCCCCCATCCAGATCCAGATCAGGCCGTAACGCACCTCGAGCGGATAGGACCGGACACGCGCCACATGCGGTATCTTCTCCGCGCCGGGCACGCGCGTGCAGGTACCGGTACAATCGAAGGTCAGCCCGTGATAGCCGCATTCGACGTCGTCGCCCTTGATGCGCCCCATCGACAGCGGCAGCTTGCGGTGCGGGCAGGCGTCCTCGAGGGCCGCCGGCCCTCCGTCCTGCTTGCGATAGAGAACGATCCCCTCGCCGAGGATCTGGACGGGCTTCAATTCGCGGCCGACCTCATGGTCCCACGCGGCGACGTACCAGGCGTTTCTCAGAAACATTCGCTTCGCTCCATGCAGGTCCTTGAAGCTACCGCAACCCCGTTGGCACGAGAATGGAGTCCTGTTGCAAAATACATTAGAAAAACTAAATTGGTAAGCCTGACCAAAGCTGGAGGCGCGGATGACGAAACTGCCGCCGTTGCGCGCGATCCAGGCATTCGAGGCCGTTGGCCGGCTTGGCAGCGTCAACGACGCGGCCGACGAGCTCGGTGTGTCGCAGGGCGCCGTCAGCCAGCAGTTGCGAAGGGTCGACGAAGCGCTGGGCGTGCGGCTCCTGGAGCGTCGCGGCAGAAACCTGGAGCTGACGACCTGGGGACGGCTTTACTACGCCAGGATTGCCGCCGGCTTCGAGGACCTCAGGAGCGCCCAGGAGGTGCTGGCGGCCGCCCGGCTGAACAGCAGCCTGGTGGTAAGCTGCCTCCCGTCGCTCGCCATCAAATGGGTCGGTCCGCAACTCCTCGACTGGCAGATCGCGCATTCCGACGCCAATATCCGTCTGATCGGAACGGAAACAGAGCCGCGCCTTCAGGATGACGGAACGGATTTTCGCGTCTCCTACGGCGACAAACAGCGAGAGTTCGAGCACTATGCCGAGATGTTCACCGACTGGGTGACACCGGCTTGCGCCCCTCTCATGCTGGCGCGGCATACGCTTCGCGAACCGGCCGACATCCTTCGCGTGCCCCTCCTCGGCATAGAATGGGACCGAGGCCACCGCTCACCGCCGACCTGGAAGGATTGGGCGGCGAAAATCGGCGCCTCCTATCGGGGAGCGACCGGAGAGGTGGTTTTTTCCCTGTCGAGCGCGGCCATCGACGCGGCCGTCAACGGACGCGGGTTTGTGCTGGCGCAAATGGCGATGATCGCCGACGAAGTCGCCTCCGGGCGCCTGGTGACGCCGTTCGACATCAGGATCAGGATGCCGGACGCGTATTTCCTGGCCTGGGACCGCGCGGCGCTCGACAAACCCTACGGGGCCATGTTCCGTTCCTGGCTGTTGTCGGTCTCGAAAAAGCAGGCCGTTCTTTCCGCGCCGCCCGCCGGATAGTCACGCCGGCGCATCGATTTCCACCAGAAACAGGACCGGCGAGATCTTGGGAGCTATCCGCCATGAGCCAGATACGTTTATGTCCAGAAGGGCATCGTGTGCCGCCAGTCGGCGGACGGCCCCTTCCGCTTCGATCTCGGCGCATCCCTCGCTGCAGAACAGCAGGACGGCCGCGGCATCGACCGTCCGTTCGACCGCCTCGCATGGGCGAAGGCAGCGGAGGCTGTGCCGCGCGCGGCCGCGGCGCGTCATGACGTTGAGGTCGGTGATCGGCCCGTCGACGAGCCTTGCCTCGACGCCGACGTCGGCGGCAAAGGCAAACGGTTCCGAAGACGTTGTCAGCTCGACCGGCGTCCCGCCGCCGATCTCCAGCCGGATGCCGTTCCCGTCGAGCACTGCGAGCGTCCGTTCTACGCCCGGAAATGCCGAGAACGGGCCGTCGGCGGCAACGCGCGCCATGCTGACGCGCCAGTCGAATTCGTCGAGACTGCTGCCGGCCGGGTGGACCGCAATCTCGACCGTTTCGCCGCCGCCGTTCTTCCAGGGCATCCGGCGGTAATCGGCCGAGCGCAGGATCCGCATCTAGCCCAGCACGGCGCGGGCAATGATGTTGCGCTGGATCTCGGACGACCCTTCATAGATACGGAAGATGCGCGCATCGCGGGCATAGCGTTCCAGTGGCAGATCGCGCGTATAGCCATATCCGCCATGTATCTGGATCGCCTTGTCGGTGACGCGCCCTGCCATTTCGGAGGCGAACAGCTTCGCCATCGAGGCCTCACGCGAAAAGCGCTCGCCCGCTTCGCGCTTGCGGGCGGCCGCCATGCCGAGAAGCCGCGACGCCTCGATGTCGGTCGCCATGTCCGCGAGCATCCATTGCAGGCCCTGAAAGCCGGCGAGCGGCGTCCCGCCGACGCGGCGCTGCCGGGCCCATCCGGTCGCTGCCGCGAACGCCGCTTCGGCGATGCCGACTGCACATGCGGCGATCTCGACGCGGCCGGCGTCGAGGACTTTCAGCGCCGTGCGGAACCCAGAGCCCTCGGATCCCAGCCGGTTCTCTTCCGGCACCAGGCAGTCGATCGAGACCTCGAACACGTGACCGCCGCGCAGCCCCATCGTGCGTTCGGGGGCGCCGATGCGCACACCGCCGGCGCGAGGATCGACGACGAAGGCGGAAATTCCCCGGGCACCCGCAGCCGGATCGGTTTTGGCATAGACGACGATGAAGTCTGCTTCGCCGGCGTTTGAAATGAAATGCTTCGTTCCGGTGATTCGGTAACCGGCATCCGCTCGCACGGCGCGGGTCGTCATATCGGCGGGATTGGAGCCCGCGCCCGGTTCGGTCAGCGCGAAGGCGCCCAGGCTGGTGCCGGCCGCACCGGCCAGATAGCGGTTACGCTGTGCATCGTCGCCGCCATGAAGGATCGAGTCCGTCGCCAGCCAGTGGGCCGTAATCATCGAGCCCGTCGAGCCGCAGGCGCCGGCAATCAGCGCCACCGCATCGAACAGGGCGGTCGGACGCAGACCGAGACCGCCATAGGCTTCCGGAATGTTCAGGCCCATCAGCCCCATTTCCGCAAGGCTGTCCAGATGGCACGTCGCCGAGCGGCCGGTTTCGTCGATCCCGGCGGCGGCCGGCGCGAGCACCTCGCCGGAGTAGCGGCGGACCGCCTCGAGAACAGCGGCCTCGTCTTCGCCGTGGCTTGTCATGTCAATGCGCTCCACCGAGTTCGGCGAGTATCTCGTGCCGATGCGCATCGAGCGACGGCGCCGGCGCAATCCCGCCGCGTGCGACGCCACCGAAGTGAGCCGGCTGTTCGGGCACGCGCAAGGTGCCGAGCAGGGGATGCCGGGTTTCCTGCAGCAGGCCACGCTGTTCGGCATGCGGCGACGTCAGGGCTTCCGCCATGTCCTGGATCTCGGCGGCCGGCACCCCCGCGCCAACCAGGGCTGCCACCGCTTCCGACGCGCCGAGCGCCGACGACCATGCTTCGATAGCGGCCCTCAGCACTGCCTCGCCGGCCAGCCGCCCGGCATCGGTCGCGAAGCGCTCGTCATGGGCGAGCTCCGGCCTTCCGATGCACCCGGCCAGCGTGGCGAACAGCTTGTTGTTGAGCACGGCCAGGACGAACATCCCGTCGCGTGCCCGGAAGGCGCCGAACGGGGCAGACAGCGCATGCCGGTTGCCGACGCGCCGAGGCGCCTCGCCCGAGGCGAGATAGCGCGCGACGACGAGCGGCTGGACGGCGACCATCGCGTCGAGCATCGCCAGATCGACATGCCGGCCAATCCCTGTGCGCTGCCGTTCGAGCAGGGCCGCCAGGATAGACCATGAGCCGAACAGCCCGGCTACGACGTCGGCGATGGATTCACCGACCAGCATCGGCGGGCCGTCGGGCGCGCCGGTGACGGACATGATGCCGCTCATTGCCTGCAGGATGATGTCATAGGCCGGCCGGGCCGCCAGGGCACCGTCCTGGCCGAAGCCCGAGATCGACGCATAGACGAGCTTCGGATTGATCCGCGACAGGTCCTTCCAGCCGATCGCCAGCCTGTCCGCGACGCCGGGGCGAAAATTTTCCACCACCACATCCGACCGCGCCGCCAGTGCCTGCGCAATGGCCAGATCCTCGGGTCTACCCAGATCCAGCGCGATGCTGCGCTTGCCCCTGTTGACGCTGAGAAACAGGGCGCTCTCGCCGTCGACGAAGGGCCCGACGTGACGGTAGTCGTCGCCGGCCGGCGGCTCCACCTTGATCACGTCCGCGCCGAGATCGGCAAGCAGCGCGGTGCAATAGGGACCAGCCAGGACGCGGCTGAAATCGAGCACGCGCACGCCGGTCAGCGGGCGCGCCGAAGCGGATGCTCCCGCACTCATCCGAGAATGCCCGGCAGGTCGAGCCCGTTTGCCCTGGCGCACTCGATGGCATCCTCGTAGCCGGCATCGGCATGCCGCATGACGCCGGTCGCCGGGTCGTTCCACAGCACGCGTTCCACGCGCTTCGCCGCTTCCGCGGTCCCGTCACAGACGATGACCATGCCGGAATGCTGCGAAAAGCCCATGCCAACGCCGCCGCCGTGATGCAGCGAGACCCAGGTCGCGCCGGAGGCGCAGTTGAGGAGCGCATTGAGCAGCGGCCAGTCGGACACGGCGTCGGAGCCGTCCTTCATCGCCTCGGTCTCCCGGTTGGGCGACGCCACCGACCCGGAATCGAGGTGGTCGCGACCGATCACCACCGGCGCCTTCAATTCGCCGCTCGCCACCATTTCGTTGAAGGCCAGGCCGAGCCGGTGGCGATCGCCGAGACCGACCCAGCAGATGCGCGCCGGCAACCCCTGGAACTTGATGCGCGCCTTCGCCATGTCCAGCCAGTTGTGGAGATGGCCGTTGTCGGGCAGCAGTTCCTTGACCCGGGCGTCCGTCCTGTAGATGTCTTCGGGATCGCCGGACAGCGCCGCCCA
>JAJFMR010000193.1 GCA_020696915.1 Rhizobiaceae bacterium
GACCGCGCCGCTGGCGTGCAGCCTGGCCAAGGCCTCTCCGGCCCGCGCGGCGCTGCCGCGGCGCTGCCGGAAGGCGTCCGGCGACATCGTCTCGCAGCCCTCGACGAAGCGGGTCACCATGATGCCGGTGCGGGCGTCGAAATGCAGGACTTCAGGGCTGACGCCGGCCCTGGCGGCCTCGCCCGCGGCGACTGCCTCGTTCTCGCGATTTATGTATTCCTCGGTTCCGCGGCCTGGAATCCGCAGACAGTGCCCGCCCAGCCGGTAGACCCGGTTGGTGAGCCCGCCGAGGCGCTCGACAGGACCGCCGTAGCCGGCCAGGAACGCAACGCTGTCGGTTGCGGCACGCAATTCTTCGTCGATCATCGTGAACCCGTCTTCATATCGGGGCCGGACGGTTCCACAGTTTCGGGCGTTTGGCTATCATGGGCGCGGCGATAAACCGGCGGGACACGAATGGCGGACGCAAAGCATCAAGGCAGCCTCGGCGCGGTCTACCAGGCGAAGCGGCCGGAAGAAGTCGCTGCCCTCTACGACGGCTGGGCCGAAACCTACGACGCCGAAATGTCGGCCGCCGGCTACAGGCATCCGACGATCTGCCTGGCGCTGCTTGCCCGCCACCTGCCGCGCGGCGCCGCTCCGCTGCTCGATGCCGGCGCCGGCACCGGGCTCATCGGCGAGTGGCTCGCAATCCTCGGTTATGGCCACGTGGAAGGGCTCGACATCTCGGCAGGCATGCTGGCGAAGGCCGCCGAGAAGAAGGTCTATGCGGCCCTGCACCATCTGGCGATCGGCGAAAGACTGCCGTTTGCCGACCGGCACTATGCCGGCATCGTCTCTGCCGGTGTCTTCACGTCGGGCCATGTCGGGGTGGAAGGGCTGGACGAGTTGATCCGCATCTGCCGCACTGGAGGCGTGCTCGTGCTCACGGTCAAGAACACGCTCTGGCAGTCGGGGTTTTCGGCCGCCGTCTCGGCACTAAAGGCCGGCGGAGTGGTGACCGTCGAGGAAGAAACGCAGCCTTACGTCTCGATGCCCAACGAGGCGGGCACGGTGCCGAGCCGCGGCCTGGTGCTCCGCCGCGCCTGAGGATGCAATACCACTTGCCTTTCAGTCCAGGCCGAGCCGGGCGCGCTGTCGCGCCGCGCCAGCCGAGATCAGCCGGTCGGCGATCATGGCGATGAAGGCGACCGCCAGACCGGCGACGAGGCCGCGGCCGGTGTCCGCCTTGGTCAACGCGATATAGACTTCCTGGCCGAGATCACGGGTGCCGACGAGAGCGGTGATGACCAGCATCGACAAGGCGAACATGATCGTCTGGTTGAGCCCGAGAAGAAGCTCGGGCAGCGCCAGCCGAAGCTTGATCCTGGTCAGGATCTGCCAGGGCGTGCAGCCTGCCGCCCGTCCGGCCTCGATGATGCGGGGATCCACTTTCTGCAGGCCTAGCGCCGTGTAGCGGATGGCCGGCGTGATCGCATAGGCGACGACGGCGATGATGGCGGTGAAGTCGCCGACCCGAAACAGCATCACCGCGGGCATCAGATAGACGAAGGAGGGCAGCGTCTGCAGCGTGTCGATGACGACCTGGACCCAGCGCCACAGCCCCACCCGCTCGGTGGCAAGAATGCCGATCGGAATGCCGATCAGCGAAGCGATGACCACCGAGATGCCGCACAGATAGACGGTCACCATGGCCTTTTCCCACTGCCCGGTGGCGGCGATCAGAAAGGCGAGGACGCCGACGAACACCGCGAGACGGACGCCGCCGAGGCGGTAGCCGGCCAGTGCCAGCAGCGCGACCACCCCCGGCCATGGCAGGCCGGCGAGCAGCCGCTTGAAAGGAACCAGCACGTTGAGCAGCAGCGCGTTCTTGACGGCTTCCAGGGCGTCGAAGAAATTGACGTTGATCCAGCGGACCGCCTCCGAAAAGAAGCTGCCGGTCGAGACCTTCAGCGCTTCCGGATAGGACTGGACGGCAGGCAGGAGGAGGCCTGCCGCACTGGTTGCGACCAGCACCGCGACAGCTGCCACATAGGGGTGGCCGGCCGCAAACCCGCCTCCCTGCCCCGCCGCAGGAGCCTTGCCCGCCTGCGCGGCATAGGCCTGGCTCAGCCTGTCCAGGGCGATCGCCAGCGCCACGATGGCCATGCCGGCTTCCAGCCCGGCGCCGATGTCGAGCCGGCGAAGCGCGGCGAGCACGTCGAAACCCAGGCCGCCGGCGCCGATCATCGAGGCGATGATGACCATGTTGAGGGACAGCATGATCACCTGGTTGACACCGACCATCAGGCTGTCCCTGGCGGACGGTATCATCACGCGCCAGGTCATCTGGCGGCGCGTGCAGCCGATCATCCTGCCGAGATCGCGAAGCTCCGGCGGCACACCACGCAAGGCGAGCACCGTGACGCGGGTCATCGGCGGCATGGCGTAGATCACCGTCGCGACGACCGCCGCTGTCGGCCCGAAGCCGAACAGGAACAGGATCGGCACCAGATAGGCGAACACCGGGATCGTCTGCATCAGGTCGAGCACGGGAACGAGGCAGCGCTCGAAGGCGGGCCAGCGATAGGCGGCGATGCCGAGCAACAGGCCTCCTAAGACGCCGATCGGCACGGCAACGACGACCGAGGCCAGGGTGACCATTGCGCTGTCCCACTGGCCGAAGACCGCCAGGAACCCAAAACACAGGCCGACGAGCGCCGCCAGGCCGGGCCCTCCGGCGGAAAGCCCGAGCAGCATCATCGTGGCCGTGACGCCGATCCAGGACAGTGGAGGAACGATCTGGACTGCGTTCGACCCCTGGCCCGAAAGAAAGCCGGTCGACAAGAGGCTCAGTGCGATCCGGTACGGGACATCCAGGAGCGCGGCGACGAAGCGCGTTACCTCCGTGAAGGTGACAGGGCCGAGGCGGGCATCGTTGACCAGCCACTTCATCGCCGCGCCGATCCAGCGCACCGCCGGAATCTGCCATGCCCTCGGATAGTCGAACGCCCATGCGGCGAGGCCGGGGCCGCTCTGCCAGAGCAGGACGAAGGCGGCAGCGGCGACAAGCCAGACCAGCGCTCCCGTCCAGCCCGGGCTGTGCAGCAAGGCATGCCGGCTGGCCGGCCGTTCGAGTGACGCCGGAGCGCTCATCCCCGCCTTAACCCTGCATCATCAGGTCGATGACGACCTCGCGCTCGAGCACCCCCACCGGCCGGCCCCCGGGATCGACGACCGCGACCCAGCCGTTGCCCTGGCCGAAAAGCGGCGCCGCTTCGGAGACCGTGCTCTGCGGGCTGATGGTCGGACCGTCGGCAACCTGTCCTTCGGCTGCCCGCATCACCGACGAAACCTTCACCACCTTGGCCTTGGGCACGTGGCGCGTAAACTCCGCGACATAAGGGGTCGCCGGGTTTAGGACGATGTCCTCCGACGTGCCGGCCTGGACGATGGCGCCGTCCTTCATGACGGCGATGCGGTCGGCAAGCCTGATCGCCTCGTCGAAATCGTGGGTGATGAAGACGATCGTCTTCCTGAGGACCGACTGGAGCCTGATGAACTCGTCCTGCATCTCGCGGCGGATGAGCGGGTCCAGGGCCGAGAACGGTTCATCCAGAAACCACAGCTCCGGTTCGACCGACAGCGACCGCGCGATGCCGACTCTTTGCTGCTGGCCGCCGGAGAGATGGCGGGGGAAGAAGTTTTCCTTTCCCGACAATCCGACCAGGTCGACGAGTTCCCTGGCCCGGGCTTCCCGGACCGTCCTGCCAACCCCCTGCACCTGCAGCGGGAATGCGACATTGTCGAGTACCGTGAGATGCGGCAGCAGTGCGAAATGCTGGAACACCATGCCCATCCGGTGGCGCCGGATCTGGATCATGTGGGCGTCGCTCGCGGCGAGCAGGTTCTCGCCGTTGAACAGGATCTCGCCGGATGTCGGTTCGACGAGCCGCGACAGGCAACGCACCAGCGTCGACTTGCCGGAGCCCGACAGGCCCATGATGACGAAGATCTCGCCGGCACTCACGTCCAGATTGACGTCACGGACGGCGCCAACCAGTCCGTGCCTGGCGAGATATTCCTGAGACGGCGGCGGATGCCCGGGGGCCATAGCGTCGTTCGCGCCGGCTCCGAAGACCTTCCAGACATTGCGACAGACGAGCTTTTTCTCGGGCGAACCGATCATCGCTAGAGCAATTCCAGCAAAAGTGTGTCGCGGTTTTGCGTCCGGAATCGCGGGATGAGAAGATAGCGCATGTCCGCGATTTTAGGGAAAAGTCGAAATGCGATAGCCCGGCGGACGCGGCGGGCGACTATTTCTTGATCCACTCCGACCAGCGGCCTTCATTGGCGGTCATCCACTCGCCGACGACCTCGCTGACGGTCTTGCCCTCCAGGTCCACCCTGGTGATCATCTGGCCCATCTCGTCATTGTCGACCGTGAACGCCTTGATGGCCGCATAGGCGCCGGGCCATTTGTCCTTGACGCCGGCCCAGCCGACCTTCCAGATCTCCCCGAACGGCTTGCCGCAATCATAAAGCGCATCGGGGTTCGAGCCCCATGCCGGGTCGGTGTAACATTCCTTGGTATATTCAGGAAACTCGACCCACTCCCCCTGGTATTTGGCGGGAGCCCAGTGCGGCGCATAGATCCACAGAAGGATCGGAGCCTGCCGCTGATAGGCGCTCTCCAGCTCCGCGAACAAGGCGGCGTCCGTACCGGCGTGGATCACTTCGTAAGGCAGGTCAAGCGCCTCGACGCGTTCGTCGTCGAAGCCGCCCCAGGTGACCGGGCCGCCGAGATAACGGCCTTTTGGCGCAGTCTCCGCCGTTGCGAAAGCTTCCGCGCACGCGGCTTCCTTGAGCGCCTCCCAATTCGGCAGGCCGGGGCATTTCTCCTTCATGTAGGCGGGATACCACCACTCCTCCTTGGCCTTCATTCCGGTGGGGCCGAAGTTTTCCACCTTGCCGGTGGCGATGGAGGCATCCATCGCATCGCGGCCGGTGGTCTCCCACATCTCCATGGCGACATGCAGGTCGCCGTTTTCCAGCCCCGCAAACTGGGCGAGATAATCGGCCTGGACATATTCCACGCTGTAGCCTGCCTTCTTCAGCACCTCGCCCATGAGCTCGGTGGTGATGAGCTGACCCGTCCAGTCATGCAGGGTCAGCTTGATCGGGTCGGCCGATTCCTGGGCAATGCCCGGCGTCACGAAACATGCCGCCGAGAGCGTCAGCGCGCCAAGCACGCCTCCCATGATGTATGTGCGTGAAAACATGGCCGAACCCCGCTGGCTGGAATGGTCTCTGGCTGCCGGCATACGCGGTTTCTCCCGGCCGCGACCTGCCGCCACGGCACTCTCACGCGGGCCGGCGACCTTGTCAACGCGTCTGCCCGACACCTGTTTGCAGGCCCGGAAACGGCCTGCCCGCGGCGGGACCGGCGCCAGTGGGCACGTCAGCCCAGCGTTACGCCTGCCGCCTTCATCTTGCCGAGCATCGTCGAAACCGAGCCGCCGATGTCGATGCCCCGGCACGCATCGAGCCGGACGGTGGCCGCAAAGCCCTGCGACACCGCATCGAGCGCCGAGTAGGCGACACAGAAATCCGTGGCCAGTCCGACAAGCGTCAGGGAAGAGATGCCGCGCTCGCGAAGGTACCCGGCAAGCCCGGTCGGGGTCGCGTGGTCATTCTCGAAAAACGCCGAATAGCTGTCGATCGACCTTCGGAACCCCTTGCGGATGATGAGTTCGGCCCGGGCGCGATTGAAATTCGGATGGAAGGCAGCGCCGCCCGAGCCCTGGATACAGTGGTCGGGCCACAGCGTCTGCGTCCCGTACGGCATCTCGATCTCTTCGAACGGCGCGCGTCCATCGTGGCTCGAGGCGAAGCTGGAATGGTGTGGGGGGTGCCAGTCCTGCGTCAGGATGACGTGCTCGAACGACTGCACCATGCCGTTCACGAGGGGCACGATGTCGTCGCCGCCTTCGACGGGCAGCGCGCCGCCGGGACAGAAGTCGATCTGCAGATCGACAACGATCAGCGCCTCGTCGGCCATGCTGCCTCTCCTTCACCGTGCACCC
>JAJFMR010000547.1 GCA_020696915.1 Rhizobiaceae bacterium
TGGCCATTTTAGGGAAAGTATGACGCCGGCATCCCGGCCTCGGCTTCTTGACCCCGGCCCAGGCCAATGGGCAGATGGCCAGGGCCGCGTGGTGCACCCTACGTCCACGCCGCTTCGAGGGCTTCGATGCTCAACACTCCGTGCACAGCTGGTCGGCGCCGGTTTCTGATTGCGCTGTTTGCTGCGCTTTGTGCTTGCGGCGGCGCGTGGGCGCAGGCCTCCTCGACCGATCCGCTGCCATCATGGAACGACGGCGCGGCGAAGCAGGCGATCGTCGACTTCGTCGGCCGCGTGACGCGCGCGGGCGGCCCCGACTTCGTCCCGCCCGCCGAGCGCATCGCGACTTTCGACAATGATGGCACGTTGTGGGCCGAGCAGCCGACCTACTTCCAGCTCGCCTTCGCGCTGGATCGGGTCAAGGCGCTGGCGCCGCAACACCCGGAGTGGAAGGAGACGGAGCCGTTCAAGGCGGTGATCGAGGGCGACCTCAAAGCGCTGGCGCCATCCGGCGAGAAGGGGCTCCTGGCGATCGTGGCGGCGACCCATGCCGGCATGACGACCGACGAGTTCGCCACGCTCGTTGCCGATTGGCTCGCCACCGCCCGCCATCCACGGTTCGATCGGCCCTACACGGACCTGGCCTATCAGCCGATGCTGGAGCTGCTCGCGTACCTCCGGGCCAACGGCTTCAAGGCCTTCATCGTCTCCGGCGGCGGCATCGAGTTCATGCGCGTGTTCGCCGAGCGCGTCTACGGCATCCCGCCCGAGCAGGTGGTCGGCTCGTCGGGCGTCGTGAAGTTCCAGATGACCGCTGACGGCAAGCCCGTGCTCACGAAAGAGGCCAAGGTCGAGTTCGTCGACGACGGCCCGGGCAAGCCGGTCGGGATCAACAGGTTCATCGGTCGCCGCCCGATCCTGGCGGTCGGCAATTCCGACGGCGACCTGCAGATGCTGCAGTGGACCGTAGCTGGCGAGGGCGAGCGCCTCGGCCTCATCGTCCACCACGACGATGCCGAGCGCGAGTACGCCTACGACCGCGCGAGCAGCATCGGGCGGCTCGACAAGGCGCTGGACGAAGCGGCGAACTGGGGCTGGACCGTGATCTCGATGCGTCGGGACTGGGCCAGGATTTTCCCGAGCAGCCCATGAGCCGGGACGCTTCGACGTAGTCGCCGAGGGCATGAGGGAGGCAAGAGGGCGGGGCCACCGGGGCATGACCATGGGCGGCCCCGGCGCTCGTCATGACCGTCCATGGCGGCAAAGCGCCGGAAGGGCAGCGCCCGACGCTGATGACGCGCCGGCGCTCTGCTTGAAGACTTACTGCGCGACCAGGCTTGGAAGCCCCTGCACTTTCGTGACCGGCGGCGGGTTCCATCTGCCGGAGAGGATCTCGGACTTCGGGCTATAGAGGCGCATGGTCAAATTGAAGCCGCTTTTCGGCGCCGGGAGCCAGTTGGCCTCCTTGTCCTTGCCCGGGCTCTCGTTCTGCAAATACAGGTCGAGCGAGCCGTCCGGGTTGTACTTGAGCGGCATCCAACTGCTGACCGCAAAGCGGTTGAGGCTGTTCGCCACCTGGAAGCCTTCCGGATCATAAAGCGTGACCGACCAGAAGGCGTTCACCGGCGGTGTCGCGTCCTTCTCGAAGTGCAGCACGTACTTGTTTGCGCCGTCGAGCGGGCTGCCGTTTTCGTCGCCGAGATTGAGCGGGTAGACCGCATCCTCGGGAACGTTGGCGCCTAAGCCCAACTGCGCAACTCTGCGCGATGATCGTCTCATCAGTGAGGTGGGGCGGATGCGCTTTGAGCAGTTCGGCCGCGTAGGCGAAGTATTTGCCCGCCGGCATGGTGTCGACCTGGATCTTCGGCGCGGTCTTCATGTCGACGCTTGGATCGATCTTCACCTCGACCGGCCTTGGCGCCTTGCCCCAGTCGGACAGCATGGTGACCTTGTAGCCGGCCTGGATCTTGTGGACCGCGTCATAGTCCGGCGGCCCGTCCGTCTTCGTCCGGCCGATGACCCAGACATACGGCGTCGGCGCGCTGATACGCGTCATCTCGGCGGGAACGGTGCCGTTCCATCCAGGCGGCGTGACCAGGAGATTGCCCGCCTGTGTACCGGTCGTGCGCCATCCGGGGGATGCAAAAACATCCGTCCACATGTCGAGCATCGGCAGGAGATAGTAGCGTCCGCCGGTGTCCGGGACGGAAACGACGGCGGGCTCCTTCGACATATCCACCCACGCGACAGAATACAGCGTGTCGAAGTTCGAGCGAACAACATCCCTGAAATCCGCCGGCGGAAACTCCGGCACGTTCACGAACATGTTCATCGGCCCGCGCCCGAACATCTTGCCGGGCTCGATGTTGGTGGCCTGCCGGCGGGTCACGTCCATCGTGATCAGCGGGTAGAAGTAGATGTAGGCATCGACGCCGATGGCACGGGCCTCTTGCTCGCTGACCGGCTCGACCGCGCGCGCTGCGGCCGGAAGCGCGATCGCCAGCGCGGCCGTCAGGATCGCCGCTGCTAAGGTTCTCATGGTCGCCGTCCTTCTCCTTGGCCTCATGCCCGACCCAACGAGCGCAGCGGGACCCGATCTCGCCAGCCTCGTTGGCAGGGCCGGCCTACCAGCCGCCACGAGGCAGACCTCGAGCCCGTCCTCCGACCGTGGGAACCCCGCGGTGTTGGTACCACGCGGTGGCTGGACTGGCCCGGATTATTCACCAGCCTTCGTCATGCGGAGAACGATGAGGGTAAGGGCCGCGGCTGGAGAACCTGCTCCGCACCTCCTGGCACTCTATCTGGCGCAGGGTACCAGGGGGACAGGAAGGCATGGGCCAGGTAGCATCGATGCGTCGTCGGCTGATCTGGCT
>JAJFMR010000194.1 GCA_020696915.1 Rhizobiaceae bacterium
GTCAGGTTTTCTGAGAGAACCGGATTGCGTTTGTGAGGCATCGCCGAGGACCCCTTCTGACCTGGCGCGAAGTACTCCTCCGCTTCCAGCACTTCGGTGCGCTGCAGGTGACGGATTTCGATCGCCAGCCTTTCGACGGACGAGGCGATGACGGCAAGCGTGGCAAAGAACATGGCATGGCGGTCGCGCGGAACGATCTGGGTGGAGACCGTCTCCGGCGTCAGGCCGAGCTTTCTCGCGACATGCTCCTCGACCCGCGGGTCGACATTCGCGAACGTGCCCACGGCTCCGGAAATCGCGCATGTGGCGATTTCCTCGCGGGCGCGAACCAGCCGCTGCCTGGCGCGCGAGAACTCTGCGTGGGCGAAGGCAAGCTTCAGACCGAAGGTCGTCGGCTCCGCATGAATGCCGTGGCTGCGGCCGATCGTCGGCGTGTCCTTGTGTTCGAAGGCGCGGCGCTTGAGAGCCTCGAGCAGGGCGTCGAGGTCGGCCAGAAGCAGGTCGCTCGCCCGCGCGAGCTGCACGGCGAGGCAGGTGTCGAGCACGTCGGACGACGTCATTCCCTGGTGAACGAAGCGGGCGTCGGGCCCGACCAGCTCCGCAAGATGGGTGAGAAAGGCGATAACGTCGTGCCGCGTGACGCGCTCGATATCGTCGATGCGGGCAACGTCGAACTCGGCCGCCCTGCCCTTCTCCCAGATTGTGCGCGCGGCTTCCGCGGGGATCACGCCCAGTTCGGCAAGCGCGTCGCAGGCATGCGCCTCGATCTCGAACCAGATGCGGTAGCGCGTTTCGGGCGACCAGATGGTGACCATTTCCGGGCGGGAATAGCGTGGGATCATCGAGCCGTCCTGAGTGCCTGCCGCCCGCTCCTAACAGAGGCCCGTGAAATCCTCAACGCGCGGCAGGCAAGGAGCGCCGCAGCGGCAGACGGTGTCTTGACCGTCCCGCCGGAATTCCCCTTCCACTCCCGAATAATCACCAGCGCCCGGTCACGGCCATCCAGCGATGATCGGGACCTTCGAAGCCGACCCGGCGCACGGAAATCAGGACCGCATAGGCAGCCAGCGAGTTACCGATCGAGAATGTCTGCGCCCCGCCCAATCCATAGCCGACCGGGCAGCCCCGGCTTTCCGGGACGGAGCCGTCCTCGTGCAGGAGCTCGGTGACGCCGCCGGCTTCGGCGTGGATACGCAGCAGCCTGAAACCGCTGATCTCGCCGAGGCCTTCGCAGCCTGGCGTTTCACCGAAGGGGACCACCTCCAGGCGGAACTCGAACGGCGCATCGATCGGCGGGAAGACGGGCCGCGGAGCCGCCACCAGGCGCAACGGATCGGCCGAAAGTTCGGTGACCGGGTTGAGGGCGGCCGTAAAGCCGCGATTGGCTGCCAGCTCGGCTGCGGCAACAATTCCCTCACCCTGCTCGCGGGCCTGGCTGCGTGCCGCCTCGAGAGTCGCGGATTCGTCGTCCAGCCGAACCCGCACGGGCGTCCCCGGCACGAATGCGTCGTCCGCGGTCCGGATGTAGTAGCGGTTGGAATAGGGGAATCCGGAACCGTCCTGCACCCCATATTCCTCGAAGGCGAACACGCTGCCATCGGCGCTGAAGCCGAGGATTTCCAGCGCGGCGGCGTCTCCGCCGAAAGCGCGGGCACTCGCGCACAACGACACGAACAGGGCGATGATGACTGGTCTGGCAAGGCGCATGGCGATGGCTACCGATTGCATTGGGCTCTCTGCCAATCTCTAGCAGCTGTCCAGGACTGAATTGAAGTGCCCCGCTCCGCCGGGAGGAGTCGCGGCCAGGCACGTTTCTTTCAGCGGCGCCGCGAAGCCCAGATCGGCAGGAGATCGCCCGCCGCCGCGGACGCCGCAAAGACCGCACGGGCGATCGCCCGCGCCATGGTCGCTCCGGCCGCCGCATGAAAGCCGACCGCAGCGGGGCCCGAGGGCGCGATGCCGCTCCGCCCCGTCGCCAGCGAGAAGATCAGATCTCCGTCGACGGGCGTGTGCGTCGGCCAGATCGATCGGGCGAAGCCGTCGTGGGCGGCGATCGCCAGCCGCTTCGCGGCCGCTGCGCCGAGCGCCGCGTCGGTGGCGATGACGCCGATCGTGGTGTTTCCGCCCTGCCAGCCGTCGGCGACCTTCGGCATGATCTGGCGAGCCTCGCGCGGCAGCGGCGACGGGTAGCCAAGTCCGCCGAACTCTTCGCCGATCTCGAAAGGCGACGCCCAGAAATGCGGGCCGTCGGCGACAGTCACCGATCCGGCGGCGTTGACGGCGACGAGTGCGCCGAGCGTGATGCCGTCCGGGAGCACCGTCGAGGCCGAGCCGAGGCCGCCCTTCAGACCGGCCGTCAAGGCTCCCGTTCCCGCCCCCGCGGTGCCGATCCCGAAATCGGCCGAGGCGGCCTGCAGGGCCTCATAGCCGAGCTCGCGGTAAGGCGGATACCGGCCCCAATCCTTGCGGCCGCCGTTCTGGAGATCGAACAGGATCGCGGCCGGGACGATGGGAATCCGGTCGCCGCGCACGGCGTAGCCGACGCCCATCTCGCGCAATCCGGCCTGCACCCCCGATGCGGCGTCCAGTCCGAATGCCGAGCCGCCCGACAGCACCACGGCATTGACCGCTTCCACCGAATTGTGCGGCTCGAGGAGATCGGTCTCGCGCGTCCCCGGGGCGCCGCCGAGCACCTGCACGCCACCGACTGCCGGCGCCTCGCAAAGCACGACCGTCACTCCGGATTTCAGCCGGCCGTCCGCGGCGTTGCCGACCCGGATCCCGGCGACGTCGGAAATGAGGTTGCGCGGGCCGCTGTTGAACATCAGGGCGCCGTGACTGGCTTGAAACCGGAACCGTCGTGCCGGAACAGACGATACGGGTTTTCCGCCAGATCGCCTTTCTCGTCGAACCGGACGGTGCCGATTGCTGTCCGGAAATCGCGCCCCGAAAGGCTTGCGGCCAACGGCCCGCCTGCCGCATCGGCTTCGCCGAGCGCCGCCAGGGCGATCTCGACCGCTGCATAGGCCGGCAGGACGTAGCCCTCGGGAACGATTTCCCGCTCGGCAAGGGACGCGACCACGGCCTGGTCCGCAATGTCGGCCCATTCCGGAAGCGCTATCATCAGCGTGCCCTTTGCCAGAGGGACCTCCCCGGCAGGCGCCCGCAGCGCCTCGCCGCCGGCGATCACGATGCCGCTCTCCAGTGCGGCGGCATCGCGTCCCATGATGGCGATGTCGTCGCGGTCGCCGCCGGCGAAGACATGCGTGGCTCCAGCCTTTCGCAGCCGCCCGACCAGCCCGATCTGGTTGTCCACCTGAGGCCGGAACGTGTCGACGAAAACGGGCTTGAGGCCGGCCTGCTCGGCGGCGAGACGAAAACTCTCGGCAAGCTCACGGCCATAGATGGTTCCGTCGTCGACGATCGCGAACAGCTCGGACGCCCACAGGCGGGTGAGCAGTCGGCCGACTGCCTGGCGTTCGCTGTCGGCGCGCGGCCCCAGCCGATAGACCAGCCAGCCGGTCTTGTGCCGGCGGTCGGTGAGGCTGTCGGTCCTGACGCCGACCGTAATCACGGGGATGCGCGCTTCGGCAAGGATCGGCATGGCGGCTTCGATGGCTTCGGTGCACAGGAAGCCGACCACGACACGCACCCTGGCCGCCACGAACCGGCGCGCCGCCGCGGCGCCGCCCTCGCCGTTGCAGGCGTCGTCGGCGACTTCGAGAGCGGCGGAGTTGCCGGCCTCGACTGCAGCAGCGGCCCCCGCACGGATCTGCTGGCCAAGGATCGATGAGGCGCCGGACAGCGGCGCGGCCACCCCGATGAGGGACTGCGCGGCCGCTTCTCGGGCCAGCAACAGGCCGGCGGCCAGGGCAAGTGTTCGCATCGGAAGGCGCATGCGGGAAAGAGTATGTTTCTCCGCCGGCCAGATTCTGCCGGCCCTTGCCAACTCGTAAAGGCTGGGTGTCGGGAGCGCAACCTGCCAAGCGAACGGTTGTGGCTGCTGCGCATTCGCTTGTTCGGCATGCTTTCCAGCCATATATAACGGTCGATCCTCTGCAGATGGGAAATTTCCGGCGTGCTGACGAAAAACGACATCGGGCCGCAGACATACCGGGACGCCATGGCGCACTTCGCCGGTGCCGTTCACGTCGTGGCCACGGATGGCATCGCCGGCAGGCGCGGAGCAACCGTCATTGCCGCCTGTTCGGTCTCGGACTCGCCGCCGACCGTGCTGGTCTGCCTGAACCGCGAGAATCCCCGCAACGATGCCTTCCTCCGCAACGGCACGTTCTCGCTGAATACGCTGGCGGCGAGCCAGAGGCACCTTGCGGAAGCCTTTTCCGGCCAGACCGGGCTCGGCGTCGAGGCACGCTTCGCGCTGGCCGACTGGGACCGCATTTCGAGCGGCTCGCCGACGCTGGTCGGGGCTCTGTCGGTGTTCGACTGCGAGATCATCGACCACAAGGATCTGGCGACCCACCGCGTCCTGTTCGGCAAGGTGACAGGCCTGCGTATCGGCGAGAACCTGCACCCCCTCCTTTATTTCGGCCGCGGCTACCGCGAACTCGGGGCGCCGTTGACGGAGACTCCATGACCGAGACCCAGCCGCGTCCGGTGCCGCAGACGATCGACGAAACGCTCGACCTGCTTGCCGGCGCCGACTACGTAGCCGACCGCTCGCTGGCGACGGTGCTGTTTCTGTCGCTGCGCATGAGGCGGCCGCTCTTCCTGGAAGGCGAAGCGGGCGTCGGGAAGACCGAGATCGCCAAGGTGCTGGCGGCCGCGCTCGGGCGGCGGCTGATCAGGCTCCAGTGCTACGAGGGGCTCGACGTGTCGTCGGCGGTCTACGAGTGGAACTACGCCGCGCAGATGATTGAAATCCGGATGGAAGAGGCCGTCGGCCAGGTCGATCGGACCGACATGGAGAAGAACGTCTTCTCCGAAAAGTATCTCATCCGGCGGCCGGTGCTCGAGGCGCTGACCGGCACGAGCGGAGCCGCCCCGGTGTTCCTGATCGATGAGCTCGACCGCACGGACGAGGCCTTCGAGGCGTTCCTGCTCGAGATCCTCTCCGACTTCCAGGTGACCGTTCCCGAACTCGGCACGATCCGCGCCGAGGAGCCACCCATCGTCATCATCACCACCAATCGCACCCGCGAGATCCACGACGCGCTGAAGCGCCGCTGCCTCTATCATTGGGTCGACTATCCCGACGCCGCGCGCGAGCTCGAGATCGTCCGCCGAAAGGTGCCCCATGCAAATCGGCGGCTGTCCGAGGAAGTGGTTCGTTTCATCCAGAGGCTGCGGGACATCGAGCTGTTCAAGGTGCCCGGCGTCGCCGAGACGATCGACTGGGCGAGTGCCCTCACGGAACTGGACAAGGTGGCGCTCGACCCGGAGACCATATCCGACACCATCGGCGTGCTCCTGAAATACCAGGACGACATCGCGCGCATCGAGCAGGGCGAAGGCCGCAGGATCCTGAAGGATGTGAAGGCCGAGCTCGCCGCGGCGGCCGGATAGCTGCCGGACATGGACGCGGTCGCGCAAACGGCAGATGCGGCGGCGCCGGACGGGCGCATCGCCGACAACATCGTCTATTTCGCGCGGACTCTGCGCAAAGCCGGAATGCGGGTCGGCCCGGCCTCGGTGAAGGACGCCATCGAAGCGGTGCTCGCCGCCGGCATCGGGACACGCGAGGATTTCTACTGGACATTGCATGCGGTGCTGGTCTCGCGCCACGAGGACCACGCGGTGTTCGACGAGGCGTTCCGGCTGTTCTGGAAATCGCGTGAGCTGATCGAGAAGCTCCTGGCGATGTTTTCGCCAGTGGCGCTGGACCAGCGCCAGCGCCAGAAGCCGCGCACGGCCGAGAACCGCGTCAGCCAGGCGATGTTCGATTCCCGCGGCAGGGATCGGCCGCCGCGCGAAATTCCGGAAATCGAGATCGATGCAAGGTGGACGGTCTCCGGCAACGAGATGCTGCGCGGCAAGGATTTCGCGCAGATGACCGCCTCCGAGCTGGCCGAGGCGCGGCGCGCCATCTCCGGGCTC
>JAJFMR010000195.1 GCA_020696915.1 Rhizobiaceae bacterium
ATTTCGACTGCACCATGGAAAACCTCGTCGGGGACGAGGTTGAGCTTGCCGGCGAATTGCTGGCCGAGCCCGATGTCGTCGTCGTGCTCTACGGCAAATCCGAGACACGGCCGGGCCGCAAGATGGGCCATTTCACCAGGCTCGTCCGTCCGGCGGAGCCAGACTTGGGCCAGGACAGGAGTTGACAGGCCGGAGCCTCCTCGTCTATGAGCCGGACCAACTTGGCGCGCCCAATTCGGCGCGCCTTTTCGGTTCGGCCCGCGACGGGCCCAACGCAGGCCAGGCCCCATGAAGATCAAGAACTCGCTCAAGGCTTTGAAGGCTCGCCATCGCGACAACCGCATGGTGCGCCGCAAGGGCCGCGTCTACATCATCAACAAGACGGCTCCGCGCTACAAGGCGCGCCAGGGCTGACGGGCGCAGGGCGCCTCGCGGCGTGCGAGGCCTCGCAAAGATTTCAGTTTGAAGTTGCGCCGCCCGGCGATAGTTTCGCGGGCATGCGGACCCCTATCGTCATCTCCATCATGCTTCTCGCGGCAGGCGTGCTCGCTCCGCTGCCGTTGGCGGCGCAGGACGGAAACGCGCCGCCCAGCGAGGCGGTCGAACCCCTCGTGCCCGCAAAGCGGCTCGATAATTTCTTCGCCGAGCTCAAGCGCGAGCGCAACGAGAAGGCGGCCGAGCGCATCGCCGCCCGCATCAACGAAGAGTGGAACAGCTCGGGCAGCGCCATCATCGACCTGATGATGATGTGGTCGAAAACCGCCATGGAAGGCGAGAAGTTCGACGTTGCGCTGGATTTCCTCGACCAGGTCGTGACCATCTCGCCCGCCTATGCGGAAGGGTGGAACCGCCGTGCCACCGTGCACTTCATGATGCACAATTATTCCAAGTCGATGTCCGACATAAACCGGACGCTGACGCTCGAGCCCAGGCATTTCGGCGCGCTTGCAGGCATGGCGCAGATCATGGAGAACACCGGACGCAAGCAGCTGGCGCTCACGGCATGGCAGCGCGTGCTCGAAATCTATCCGATGATGCGCAGCGCCCAGAACGAGGTCGCCACGCTGTCTGAGGAACTGGCGGGCGAAGGCATCTGACCGGCGGCGCCATCCGCGCTGCGGCTGCCGCGCCGCCATTGCCCGGCGCATGAATCTCCTTTACGGCGCCTTGCTTCTCATGCTTGCCGTCATGCTCGGGCTGGCAGGGGTCACCCGGGTCGGCAGCTGGATGATCGAACGGCGACACCCTCCGTCCGGCAGCTTCGCCGACATCGGCGGAACGAGGCTGCATTATGTGCACCTGGCTGCGCCGACAGGCGCCGACCTGCCGCCAATCGTATTCATCCATGGAGCCAGCGCCAATCTCAACGATCAGAGGCTGCCGCTCGGGCCATTGCTCGAAGGGCGCGCCGAAGTCCTGTTCCTGGATCGGCCGGGGCATGGCTGGTCGGCGCGCGGATCCGGCAACAACGAGACGCAAGAGTCACAGGCCCAGACGATCGCCGCGCTCATGAGGCATGTCGGCATCGCCAGGGCGATCATCGTCGGGCATTCTTTCGGCGGCTCGGTGGCGGCGGCCTTCGCTCTCGAGCACCCCGAAATGACCGAAGGGCTGCTGTTTCTTGCCGCCGCAACCCATCCGTGGCCGGGCGGCAGGACGTCCTGGTACTACCGGCTTGCGGCCATTCCCCTGGTCGGGCCGCTGTTTTCCGGGACGGTGGCCTATCCCGCCGGCGCGCGGCGCCTTCCTGCAGCTGCAGAGTGCGTGTTCTCACCGAACAGGGTGCCCGACTCATACACCGCCCGCGCCGCCATTCCGCTGGTGCTTAGGCCGAAATCGTTTCGCGCCAATGCCATCGACGTCGAGAGCCTGTTTCGCTTCGCATCGCGCAATGCGCCGCGCTACCGACAGATTGCCGCTCCGGCCGTGATCATTTCGGGCGACAGCGATACGGTCGTCTACGAGGAGATCCACTCGCGCGGCCTGGCGCGCGACATTCCCGGCGCAGAGCTCCTTTGGGTGCGAAATCTCGGCCACAAGCCGGACTGGATCGCGCCCGACCTCGTCGTCGCGGCAATCGAGAAGCTGTCGGGGCGGGCGCGCGATCTGCAGGCGATGGCGCGCCGCGTCGAGGCGCGCATCGAAGACGACGGATTCGGACGGGAGCGCTGCGTCAACGAGAAGCCGCCGACCGCCGAACTCGCGCCGCTCTGAAACCGGTCGCGCGGGCCGACACTGGGGCGGTCGACCGGTCCGATAGGGCGCCGGCAGCGCTTTCAGGAAGAGCGTGTACCCAGGTGTGCGCCGGAAAATGTCGGAAAACAGGAATGTAAAAGCGGTACCGCGATTCGAAAAACTGCGAAATGCTCTACCGGCTGCCGCCCTCCGGTCCGACATAGGCGATGCGCAGCATATTGGTCGAACCGGGCGTCCGCAGCGGGACCCCGGCCGTTATGATGATGCGGTCGCCCGGAACGCTGAACTTTTCCGAGAAAGCGATGCGGCAGGCGCGGTCGACCATGTCGTCGAGATTCTGCGCATCCGGAGAGACCACGCAATGCGTCCCCCACAGGAGCGACAGGCGGCGCGCCGTTGCGACAATGGGCGACAGCGCCACGATCGGCACCTGTGGCCGCTCGCGCGCCGCGCGCAGTCCGGTCGTGCCCGACGCCGTATAGGTGACGATAGCCGACAGTCTCAGCGTTTCGGCGATTTCGCGGGCGGCCAGCGAAATGGCGTCGGCACCTGTCGCCTCCGGCTCGGACCGCTGCGAATTGATGATCCCGGCATAGGTAGGGTCCGTCTCGACCTTGGTGGCAATGCGATCCATCATCGCCACCGCCTCCACGGGATACTGCCCCGCTGCCGATTCGGCGGACAGCATGATGGCGTCTGCGCCTTCGAAGACCGCAATCGAGACATCGGAAACCTCCGCCCGGGTCGGGACCGGGGCGGAGATCATGGATTCCAGCATCTGGGTCGCCACGACTACGGGTTTGCCGGCCCGGCGGGCGGCCCGCGTGATCTGTTTCTGGATGCCGGGCACCGCCTCCAGCGGCATCTCGACCCCGAGATCGCCGCGCGCGACCATCAGCGAATCTGACAGTTCGATGATTTCGGCCAGCCGCGCCACGGCCTGCGGCTTTTCGATCTTCGACATGATGAGGGCCCGCCCGCGGGCGATCTTGCGGGCCTCCGCCAGGTCCTCGGGACGCTGGATGAACGACAGGGCGACCCAGTCCACGCCGGTCTCGAGCACAGCGTCCAGGTCCTTGCGGTCCTTCTCGGTCAGCGCGCCTACCGGCAGCACCGTATCGGGCAGACTGACGCCCTTCCTGTCGGAGATTCGGCTGCCCGAAACGACGGTGGCCACGATCCTCCTGCCATCGCTCTCCACTGCCTTCAGCTGCAACCTGCCATCGTCGATCAACAGGCGATCGCCGGCCTCCACGGAGGTGAGAATCTCCTCGTGCGGGAGGTTGACCCTGGTGGCGTCGCCGGGCGCTGGGTCGTCGTCGAGCACGAATGTCTGTCCGACCGCCAGCTCGACCTTGCCGGCGGCAAACCTGCCGACGCGCAGCTTCGGACCCTGGAGATCGGCCAAAATGCCTATCGGCCGGCCGAAGGCCGCCTCCACGGCGCGAATGCGCGACACCAGCGTGCGCATGGTCTGGTGATCGGTGTGGCTCATATTGATGCGGAAAACGTCCGCACCCGCTTCGAAGAGTCTTTTCAGCATGGCCTCTTCGGACGAGGCCGGGCCGATTGTGGCGATTATCTTGACCCTGCGGTTGCGTCTCATTGAGGGGACTGCCCCGGGACCGCCGCAAGGCCGTCCGCAGCGGGCTCGTCGGTGAGCTGGACCATCCAGCTTGCCTGTTCGCCGGTGTCGTATTCCTGGAACCCTGCGCGCTGGAAGCCGCGGGCGAAACAGTCGTTGACACCGGCGATCTTGAACTCCTTCTCGGCCACGCACATGCTGATCGGGCCGTCCCAGCGCCCGCCCCGCTCGGCATCCTCGGCATAGAGATAATAGAACCGCGACGACAGCGGCCCCTCGATCAGCGTCTTGCAGGTCGAGCCTTCGATGTGCCACCAGCCCTCGGTGATCCATCCGGCCTTGGCCCGGTAGCCGATGCCGACGCCGACCAGATTCGGGGTCGCGTTGCAGACGCGGAAGTCGGCGCGCGCGCCCGCAACTCCCCCTCCGAGCAAAAGGCCGGCAACAAGAAAGGGGAATGCCGTGCGCGCAGGCAGTGTGCGCAGCGTCGCGGCGCGTCTCATCCTCGATCCTCTCTGACGTGCATCGACTTGGGAACCCTTTTCGGAAAAGTCGGGGCGCATGTCAACGCGCCGCGCGAGCGTGTCCAATCGGTTTAGGCACGGCAGCGGGCGCCGTCATTCGTGCCGGGACGATGGTCCCGAAAAGGTTGGCCATAAAACGGCGTTGCCTGTTCCGGCGCTACATGGAATGACGCTTCGGATCAGACAGGATGCCCGACAGGATGGCCCGCTCCGCAGCCTTTGCCCCCTTCGACATCGTGGAAGGGGCTCGCGATCGCGGCCTCGTCCTCATCGCCGACCATGCCCGCCGCGACCTGCCCGAGGAATATGGCGACCTCGGGCTGCCGGCAAGCGAGTTCGACCGCCACATCGCCTACGACATAGGGGTCGAGGACGTGACGCGCAGGCTCGCCGCGCTGCTCGGCACGCCGGCGGTGATCGCCCGGTTTTCACGCCTGCTCATCGACCCCAATCGCGGCGAGGATGATCCGACGCTGATCCGTCAACTTTACGATGGGACCGTCGTGCCGGGGAACTATCCGATGGAACCGGAAGAACGGGAGCGTCGCCTCGACCGTTTCTACCGCCCATATCACGATGCTGTCGGGGCCATGATCAAGTCCGTCGCAGAGGCGTCCGGACAATCCCCCTTCATCTTTTCGGTGCATTCCTTTACGCCGGCGATGCAGGGCTATGTCAGGCCCTGGCATGTCGGTGTGCTCTGGGATCTCGACGACCGCGTCGTGCGGCCGCTGATCGACATGCTTTCAAGGGACGAGACGCTGGTCGTCGGCGACAATGAACCTTATGACGGCGCCCTGCGCGGCGACACTATGTTCAGGCATGCCATCGTCAACGGCTTTGCGCATGCGCTGATCGAGATCAGGCAGGACCTGATCGCCGACCCGCTCGGAGCCGCCGAGTGGGCCGACCGGCTCGCGCCGATCATTGACGTCATCAACCGCCGGCCCGATATTCACGTGGTGAAGCAATTCGGCTCGCGCACCGGGCCGGTCTGAGGTGCCCCATGCATGAACTCGATGACGAACAGAGGCGTGATTTAGAGGCGGCGGCGTTTCGGCGCCTGCTCGAGCATCTGCGGCTCAGGACCGATGTCCAGAACATCGACCTGATGAACCTCGCCGGCTTCTGCCGCAACTGCCTGTCGAACTGGTATGGCGAGGCGGCGGCCGCCGCGGGCGTCGATCTCTCCAAGGAAGAGACGCGCGAGATCGTCTACGGCATGCCCTATGCCGAATGGCAGCAGAAACACCAGAAGGAAGCCTCGGCGGCGAAACAGGCGGAGTTCGAGGCGCGCCGCCCACGGGATCACTGACCGCCGCCCCGAAGGGGGCGAGGCCGGTCGGACCGCAACGCTCTCCGATACATTCGTCCATCCCCGAATTCCGGAAGCCGGAGCACTTGACCCTCCGGCGGCCATCAGGCATCGACGGCCCCCGACAGCCGCTTCGCCTTCGTCGAGTCGAGGCCAGGATCAAGAAGCACCGGAGACAGACATGGCCGCCGACGAGATCGCCGAAACCTCCCAGACCGTTGCCGCCGGCCAGCTGCGCGCCTTCATCGAGCGCATCGAGCGGCTCGAGGAGGAAAAGCAGACCATCGCCGACGACATAAAGGACGTGTTTGCCGAGATGAAGGGGACCGGTTTCGATACCAAGGCGGTGCGCGCGATCATCCGCCTGCGCAAGAAGGACCAGGCCGAGCGCCAGGAGGAGGAGGCGATCCTCGACCTCTACAAGGC
>JAJFMR010000196.1 GCA_020696915.1 Rhizobiaceae bacterium
GCGGCGGCCGGCGAGCCGCCCGGCAGCACGAAGGTTCTGAGCGGCTGCAGCCGCGCGTTGAGAGCATCGATCTCGGATTCAAGCCGCGCCGTCTGGGCCGCGACGATGCGCAGCGGTTCGTAACCGAGCGGCTTGCCGGTATCGGGGACCGCAAGGTCGGCGCCGAGGTCGAAAAGATCGTTCTGGATGCGGCCGAGCATCGCGTCGATGTCGGGATCGGCGGCGGCAGTGTGGAGCCTGGCGAGGCCGATCGCGGCATTGGCCTCGTCGACCGTGCCGTAGGCCTCTACCCGGGGGTCGCTTTTCAACCGCCGCTCGCCGCTGCCCAGTCCGGTGGTGCCGTCGTCGCCGGTGCGCGTATAGATCTTGTTCAGCCTTACCATCTTCAGGCCCCCCTGCCGAAGTAGAATGCGAGCAGGATGAGCACGAGCGCCACGAACTGCAGCACGACGCGCGCCTGCATCAGTCTGTTGGACGTGCTGCCGGGGCCTCCGCGCAGCATGTTGACGAGGCCGCGGATCAGGACGACCACGACGGCAACCATGAAGACTGCGGCAAGCACGTTGAAGGCAGTGGACATGCGATCTCCAGTGAGGGCCGGCCTCTTGCCGGTCAGGACTGCGAGGCGAGCACCCTGTAGAACAGGCGGGAAGGAAGGATGCGCTTGAGGACCACGCCGGTTCGTGCCGGTACCGTCACCACATAATGCGGCCGCGGCCGCGGTGAAAGCAGTGCGTGCCGCAACACCTTGCAGACCGCCTCCGGCCCGACCTTGAGGCGCGACGCGCTGCCGCCGGCCTCAAGTCGCGACAGTTGCGCCTGGTAGGCCTGCCGGTGCGGGGAATTCTCGTGGTCGATGTTTGCCAGGAACCACGTCAGCGCATTCGTGGCGATCCTGGATTTGACCGGTCCCGGCTCGATCAGCGAGACATGCACGCCCGAGCCCTGGAGCTCCGCCCTGAGGCACAGCGACAGCCCTTCCAGCGCATGCTTGGAGGCGACATAGGCGCCGCGATACTTGACCGGAGCAAGCCCAAGGATCGAGGAGCATTGCACGATGCGGCCGCGCCCCGCGGCGCGCATCGCCGGCACGACGCGGCGTGCAAGGTCGTGCCAGCCGAAGAAATTTGCTTCGAACTGCTCGCGCAGCGCTGCCACGGGCAGGTCCTCGACGGCGCCGGGCTGCGCATAGCCGCCATTGTTGAAAAGCGCGTCGAGCCTGCCCCCGGTCTTCGCGGTCACCTCCTCGAATGCCGCCGCAATTGACCCGCCATCCCGATAGTCCATGTAGAGGGCTTCCAGCCCGTCCCCCTCGAGCGCGGCGATGTCGGCACTGTTGCGCGCCGTTGCGAAGACGCGCCACCCGTCTTCACTGAGGGCGCGGGCGCAATAGGCGCCGATGCCCGACGAGGCACCGGTAATCAGGATCGTTCTGGCCGTGCTCATGCCGGCGAACACCCCATTCCAAACCGATGCTGTCTTGTCATTTGGCATTCCCTTTCCATACTCCGGGCCGAGAGACAATCGCGGGGACGCGTTCCGGATGCGAAAGATCGTCGCCGTAAAACGCGTCCTCTACGATGCCTTCGGCCATTTCAACGACGACGACGGCTGGTCCATGGCCAGCCATCTGGCGATCACCGCGCTGATGGCGCTGTTCCCGTTCCTGATCTTCGCCACGACGCTTGCCAGTTTTCTGGGCGCATACGCCTTCGCCGATACCGCGGTGCACCTCGTCTTCGACACCTGGCCCGAGCAGATTGCGGAACCGATCGCCCAGGAAGTCACCAACGTGCTGACGGTGCAACGCGGCGACCTGCTGACCTATGGCGCGGTGCTGGCGCTGTTCTTCGCCTCCAACGGCGTCGAGGCCCTGCGCACCTCGCTCAACCGCGCCTACCGCGTCGTCGAGACGCGGTCGTTCGTCTTCAGGCGAATCCAGAGTCTCGCTTTCGTGATCATCGCCACGGCCGGCTTTCTCGCCATCAGTGTGCTGCTGGTCTTCGCGCCGATTTTGGTCCGGCTTGCGGAAACGAACTTCGAGTGGATCAGGCCGTATTTCGGAACCATCACGCTGTGGCGTTTCGTGATCGCCTCGACCGTCATCGTGCTTGGCCTGTTCGCCGTGCATTTCTGGCTGCCCGCCGGATCGCGACGCTTTCGCGACATAGTGCCGGGGATCCTGTTCACGCTGATCTTCTGGGTGGCCGGGTCAAGCGCCTTTGCGGCCTATCTCGACCGCTTCTCGTCCTATGTCACGACCTATGCCGGGCTGGCGTCGATCATGGTGGCGGTCGTCTTCCTCTACATCGTCTCGCTCATCTTCATCCTCGGCGGCGAATTGAACGCCGCCATCAGCCGCTATCTCGAGGCGCGCGCCAGGGTGGTGGGGTAGGCAGCTACGAGATTTCGGATCGAATCGGATGCGCAGATCAGGCGGCTGAGCAGCAGGCAGGGCGGGCGCGTCTCTGACGCTCGCGCCGCCGTGGAGGCGGCGGAGTTCATTTCGTGCAGCGGCTTTCGGGCTCGTCGACGCCGAGTGAGTCCAGGGTGTGGAACCGGTGCTCGAAGCCATCCAGCGGCGCCAGGCCGATCACCGCATTGTGGGTAGCCAGCAATATGGGCTGCCGGAGCTGCCCGTCCCATTTGCGGAAGCTGCCGCGCACGCCCTTGTAGAGATCCAGCGCGAAATCGTCGGCGCGGACGGCATCGGCGATTGCGGACGGTTCCACGGAGCGCGTTTGCGACACGGCCTCGATGACGGCGCGCGCGGCGGCCCAGGCCGCCCAGTCTCCCGGCTCCATCTCACGACCCGCGAGGCGCCTGAAGCGCTGGTTGAGCTGCGGCGCGCCGTGTCGCTCCCACGTCCAGTGCCAGGCGGTCGCCTGGAGACCTTCGGATCCGACCACCGGGCGTGCATAATAGGTCGCATGAGGAACGTAACGGCCGAACTCGCCATCCGCATCGACCAGCCAGATCACGTCGTGTTCCGGAGGACCGGTCAGCAGGGCCATGTTGCTGAAGTCGCGGCGGCGCGGATCATTGGTAAGGGCAAACTTGCGCTCCGCCACCAGCTGAAGCCCGAATTTTTCGGCTGACCGGCGGACCGCCTCGCTCTCGTCCCTGTCCTCCTGGCTGTCGCCGGCCAGCAGCAGGATCTTCGTCCAGCCGCGGTATCGAAGGTGCTGGGCCAGCGCATCGGCGAGCATCGACCGGGACGGCTGCGTGTGGAGCATGGCGGCAGTGCAGTCGGGGCCACGCCAGCGGTCGGCAATGTGGCGTATGTTGAACAGCAGGCCCTTCCCGCCCTGCTCGAGCACGGCCCGCATGGGCTCTTCCGGCAGGTCCAGCAGCACCGCCAGGGCGTCCGCTTGCAGTGCGGATCGCACGGCTTCGGGGACGCGGGAGGCGTCGTCGAGCAGCAGCTCCTGCAGCTCGAAGCGCACGCCCGTGGCCCGCTCGAGGATGCGGGTCCCGGCGAAGGCGAGGCGTGCGCCCTCGAGAGGGCGCTTGCGGTCCTTGAGGGAAAGGCCGGTGTAGACGGGACGCGGCTCGTAGTGGGGATCCCCCTCGACACCGATGTAGACCACGCGTGCCGTGTCCGCCGACGCCGCCGAGGCCAGCCACACGAGAATAGCGGCAAGGATTACGAGCCTAACGGTCATCGATGAGCACGTCGTAGGGAACACGCCCGACAGGAATCGTCGTCACCGCCTCCAGCGTTCCGGTGTCGATCACCGTCACGTCGTCCGAGAGGCCGTTGGCGACGTACAGCACCTTCTCGTCCGCAGACAGCTCCAGCCCCCAGGCACGCTTGCCGACCAGTATGTATCGGAGCACTTCACGACGCTGCACATCGACCACGGCTACATGGTTGGCGCGGCCCAGCGCGACGTAGGCGCGGCTGCCGTCCGCGGTGATCATCAGGTCCACGGGGGTCACCTGCTCGGGCCTGAATCCGGTCGGCAGAAATCGGATGTCGGCCGACAGCTGCAGCGTCCCGACATCGATGATGTTCACCATGCCGGCCAGCTCGGCGGAGACCCAGAGCTCTTTTCCGTCGGGCGACAGGGCGAAGCGGCGTGGACGGGTATCGACAAGTATGTCGGCTATCACCTCGTCTTTCTCGAGATCGATCACATGGACCAGGTTCGCTGCCTCCGAAGCCACGAAGACCAGGCGCCCGTCGGCGGTCGCCTGGACGCCTTCCGGCTCTTCACCGGTTTCATATTCGGCCAGCAATTCTCCGGTCTGCACGTCATAGACGCTCGCCGTGGCGTCTTCCTCGTTCGAAACGATGAGACGCCTCCCGTCCGGATGCAGATCGAAGGTCTCCGGCGCGGGAACGTTCCGGATCCGGCGCAGCAGTGTGCGGGTCGCAGTCTCGTAGACGGCGATCTGGTCGTCGTCCGCGCAGGCGACGAAGAACTCGTCCCGGTTGGCGCTGAAATGCATCCCGCGGGGGCGGGCACAGCTGTCCACCTGCCCGATCACGGTGTGATCCGGCGACAGAACCGTCAGCGTGTTGCTTCGCTCATTGGCGACGATGGCCACGCCGGAGCCTTGCGCCAGCGCGGTGGGCACGGCCACGACACAGAACCCCGCCAAGAAACCGCAAAGCCGCATTTCCGGTCCCCCAAATTGCTGGCAAGTTTCGTCATTATCCAATATTGTGTCTCTGCTTGGCAATCTCGCAAAACATGATTGAGGGAGGATACCACAATGAGGTTCGAGTTGCTGCCTGTCGCCGCGGCCGCATTTTGTCTGTCGGCCGGCGTGGTTGTGGCGCAAGAAGTGACTTCCACGGCGACGCGCTACGGAGATCTTTCATTAGTAAATCAGGAAATGCTGAATAGAGCGGCGGGTGACGGCAACAACTTCTTGCATACCAATGGAAATTACAGCCAGACGCGATACTACCCGTCGCGCCAGATCAATACAGATAACGTCAAGAACCTGCGGCCGGCCTGGATTTTCCAGACGGAGGTCGTGGACTCGCTGGAAACGAGCCCGATCGTGGTTAATGGCGTCATGTATGTCACGACCTCCTTCAATCATGTCTATGCGCTCGATGCGCGCACGGGCGAGCAGATCTGGCACCACAAGCACGATATGGGGCCGATCACCACCTATTGCTGCGGCCCCAACAACCGTGGCGTGGCGGTAGCGGGCGACAGGGTCTACTTCGGGACGCTCGACGCCAAGCTCGTGGCGCTGGATGCCAAGACGGGCAAGCAGGTCTGGGAAACCCAGATCGCCGATCCGGAACTGGGCTATTCGGAAACCATGTCGCCGACGGTCGTGAACGGCATGGTGCTGATAGGAACAAATGGCGGCGAATACGGCATTCGCGGCTTCGTCAAGGCGTTCGACGGGACGTCCGGCGAATTGAAATGGACGTTCAACACCGTGCCTGAGGATTCCGTCGGCGTGTGGGCCACGCACGATGCCACCGGGCGCGACATGAAGCGCGACATCGAAGCCGAGAAAGCCGCCCTGCAAAAGAACGGCGATCCCTTCAAGACGCTTGGCGGCGGCGTGTGGCAGAATCCGGCTGTCGACCTCGAAACCGGGCGGATCTACTTCGTGGTCGGGAATCCGTCGCCCGACCTCGACGGCTCGCTGCGCCCCGGCGACAACCTGTATACCGACAGCCTCGTCTCGGTCGATCTGAACACCGGGGAATATGTCTGCCACTTCCAGTACATCGCCCACGACGTCTGGGATCTCGATGCGGTTTCGCCGCCCATCATCACCACCGTCACGGACGCGCAGGGGAACGACGTCAAAGGCATTCTGCACGCCGGCAAGACGGGACACGTCTATGTCCACAAGGCGGACGACTGCTCGCTGATCCGATTTTCCGAGGCAATGGTCCCGCAGGAGGACATGTGGACCCTGCCCACTGCCGAGGGCGCGCGGATGCTGCCGGGGGCGAATGGCGGCGTCGAATGGTCGCCCATGGCAATCGACCCGACCCTGAAGCTGACCTACGCCATAAACCTTCATCAGCCGATG
>JAJFMR010000197.1 GCA_020696915.1 Rhizobiaceae bacterium
GTGCCTTGGCTCACAGGCGCTTGAAGGCGACCACCGCATTGGTGCCCCCGAATGCGAAAGCGTTGCTCATCGCCGCCCGCACCTGGCGAGGGCGCGCAATGTTGGGGGTCACGTCGAGGTCGCATTCGGGATCGCGCTCGCGGTAGCCCACCGTCGGGGGCACGACGCCATCCTTCAGCGCCATCACGCAGGCAATGGCCTCGACCGCTCCGGAGGCACCCATGCAATGGCCGTGCATCGACTTGGTCGAGGAGACCGAAAGATGATCGGCGGCTTTCCCGAATGCCATGCGGATGGCTGCCGTTTCGACCTGGTCGTTGGCCTTCGTGCCGGTGCCGTGCGCGTTGACATAGTCGACGTCACCGGGTGCCAGGTCGGCGTCGGCCAGACAGTTTCGCATGGCGGCTGCGGGCCCCTCCAGGGTCGGCGAGACGATGTCGCCGGCGTCTGCCGAAAGGCCCGAACCGGCGAACTCGGCAAGGATCGGGGCGCCGCGGGCCTGCGCATGCTCGTAGCTCTCGAGCACGGCGATACCGGCGCCTTCGCCGATGATGAGCCCGTCGCGATCGGCCGAGAACGGCCGGCAGGCTTCCCGGGCGAGCGCCCGCATGGCTTCCCAGCCCTTCACGATTCCGTAGATGAGCGGCGCGTCGGCGCCGCCGGCGACCATGACATCGGCACGCCCGAGCCGGATCTGGTCGGCGGCGGCGGCGAACGCGTGGTTGGACGAGGCGCAAGCCGAGGTGATCCCGAACGACGGTCCCCGCAGCCCGTACTGTATGCCGACCTGCCCCGTCGGCGCCGACGGCATCCCCCTGGGGATCGCAAAGACGTTGACGCGCTGCCGGTTGCGCAGGAACAGATCCCGATAACCCTCCTCGAAGCTCTCGACGCCGAAAATCCCGACCCCGATGATGGTGCCGATGCGGGTCGGATCGGCGCTGTCTGCGGTAATGCCGGACTGGGCGATGGCCTCGCCCGCAGCGATCACGGCAAGCAAGCTGAAGCGGTCCATGGTCGACAGGCGCCGGTGCTCGATGCCGTGTTCGGGAAGCTCCCTGATCTCCGCTCCGATGCGGTGCCGCGCGTCGCCGAGCGGCCGTCCCTCGATGGTGCCGATGCCGCAGCGGCCGGCCCGCATCGAGCTCCAGATTTCCGGAACGGAGTTGCCCAGCGAGCAGATGCCTCCGAGGCCGGTGACGACGACCCTACGGCGCTGCATTCAGGTGTTTTTCTGCTCGATCAGGGTGCGGACCGCCGCAGTCAGGTCGCCGATGGTCTGGAGATGGCTCCAGGCTTCGACGGTATTCATCTCGATCTCTATCCCGTAGGTCTCCTCGATGTCGAAAATGATCTCCGTCAGTTCGAGCGAATGGATGCCGAGGGACGAGAGTTCCGTGTCCGGCGTGATCTCTCCGATCTTGGGATCCGCATGCGCCCTGATGTGTGCAAGAACGCCATCGTCGATCTGGTCCGTCATTACGTCCTCTTCCGGAAGAGCCGCATCCCGGTACGACCGGGCGGTACTTCTTCGAGCCCGCGAGATTGCATGGCAACCAGCCGGCGAAATCCATCTTTAGGAACCAAAACGCCATGAGGCAACAGCGGGGCTCGACAAGTCCAGGCATCTGACCGACGATCAGCCGAAAGGTTCTTAAGGCAAATGCTGGTTGCGGCCGGGCACGCGGCACTACTCTCCTCGCAACGCGTGGCCGCATCCGCGACGCTTGCCGCCGCCCGTTCCGGCGGGCGGACCCGGCTGGCCCGGCTCTTCCAGGAAGGTGCCGCGAAAATCCGCATGCCTTGCGTGGCGAGCGACCCGCTCGAGGCGGTGCTGATCAACACGGCGGGCGGGCTGACCGGCGGCGACCGCATCGGCTGGAACATCGAGGCGGGCGCCGGCGCCTCCGTTTCGGTCACCACCCAGGCCTGCGAGAAGCTTTACCGGGCGGCGTCCGGACGCGCCGAATCCTCCATCGCACTGGTCGCGGGCGAGGGCGCCCGCATCGCCTGGCTGCCGCAGGAAACCATCGTCTACGATGGCTCTGCATTCGTCAGGCGGCTGCAGGTCGACCTGGCGGCCAGGGCCGAGGTGCTGATCGTCGAGGCGACGATCTTCGGCCGCCGGGCCATGGGAGAAAAAGTCGGACGCGCCGATTTCCACGATTCGTGGCTGGTGCGGCAGCACGGCCGGGTAATCCATGCCGAGGCGTTCCGCCTCGGTCCCGAAACAGGCGAGGCACTGCTTCGTCCAGCCGTCGCCGGCGGGGCCGGCGCGGTTGCCACCGTTCTCCTGGTCGCCGAACGCGCCGGGTCGTCTCTGGAGGCCGCCCGGGACATCGTCGGAGCGGCCGGCGGCGCCAGCGCGTGGAGCGTTGCGGGAACTGGCAAGCTTCTTGCGAGACTGTCCGCCGAGGACGGCTACGGCTTGCGGCAGCGTCTGGTGCCGCTCGTCGGCCTGCTCAACGGACGGGCAGGGCTGCCTGGAATTTGGTCGCTTTAGTGTCGGTGGGGACGGCTGGATGCAACTGACGCCTCGCGAAAAGGACAAGCTGCTGGTGGCAATGGCTGCAGTGGTCGCCCGCCGCCGGCTGGAGCGCGGCGTCAGGCTGAACTATCCCGAGGCGATAGCCCTGATCAGCGACTTCGTGGTCGAGGGCGCCCGGGACGGGTGTTCGGTTGCCGAGCTGATGGAGGCCGGCGCCCATGTGGTGACGCGTGACCAGGTCATGGAGGGGGTCGCCGAAATGATCCGGGACGTGCAGGTCGAGGCGACCTTTCCGGATGGCACCAAGCTGGTGACCGTACACGAACCCGTGCGGTGAGGAGGCCCGCCTTCATGATCCCCGGAGAAATCATCACGCAGGCCGGCGATATCGAACTCAATGCCGGGCGAGCCGCTTCGAAACTGAGGGTCGCCAATACCGGCGACCGTCCGATCCAGGTCGGCAGCCATTATCATTTCCACGAGACGAACCCCGCCCTCCGGTTCGACCGCGACAGCGCCCGCGGAATGCGTCTCGACATCCCGGCCGGCACCGCGGTCCGCTTCGAGCCCGGCCAGGAACGCGACGTCACGCTGGTCCCGCTGGGCGGCGCCCGCGCCGTCTACGGCTTCCGTCAACGGATAATGGGCGAGCTCTGATCGATGGCTGCCTACCTGCCGGAATCCCCTTTGGCCGCGGCCTGCTCAGTCGGGCTTCTGGGCGGCCGCATAGATGACGACCGCGTCGTTCGCCGCGACGTCGACTGCCAGCACGTCGCGTATCAGAAGCGAGCGCGAGTCGATGGCGTGGAACAGCATGGCATTGCCTTCGATTTCCTGGCGCAGTTCGTCGATATCGGCTTCATGCCGGGCAATCGCCTCGCGGATCGCCGGGGGCGCGCTGCCCTGCGCGGCATCCGGAAGGTAGACGATCTCCAGCTTGCCGACGTTCGAAATCTTGCGCACCGTGGCGATGGCATCCTGGGTCTTTTCGATCGCCGCGACGACCTTGCGTGCCTCCTCGCCGGCGCTCGACTGCTGCTCCTCGACCTCCGACCCGATGATCGTGTCGATGGCCTGCTCGCTGTCGAGCCCCTGCGCGAAGTTGGGAGGCGTGGCCGTTATCAGGGCAAGACAGGCAAGGGCGGTGATGCGCTGCGGCGCCGTGGGTCCAATCGTCATGGCAAGCGTCCTTTGGGCCTTGGCTTGCGGGCAGAACGCATCGCAGCCGGGTGGGTTCCGGGCCGCGCGGCGTCGGAGCCGGGGAGGCCGGAACACTGAAGCAATTCCACCAAAAGTACGCAGCGCTTGTGCGTCCGGAATTGCGAGAAAACAGGAAGATAGAGCATTGCCGCAATTTTGCGAGAAGCGGAAATGCTCCAGCAGGAGGAGAGAGCGGCATGCCGGCAAGGATCTCCCGCGCCGCATATGCGCAGATGTTCGGCCCGACCATCGGCGACCAGGTGCGGCTGGCCGATACCGAGCTCTTCATCGAGGTGGAGAAGGATTTCTGCACCTATGGCGAGGAGGTCAAGTTCGGCGGCGGCAAGGTGATCCGCGACGGCATGGGGCAGAGCCAGGTATCACGCGCCGCCGGCGCCATGGATACCGTCATAACCAACGCGCTCGTCGTCGACCACACGGGCATCTACAAGGCCGACATCGGGCTGCGCGACGGCCGCATCGCCGCCATCGGCAAGGCCGGCAACCCGGACGTGCAGGACGGCGTGTCGGTCGTCATCGGGCCCGGCACCGAGATCATTGCCGGTGAGGGCAGGTTGCTCACGGCAGGCGGAATGGATGCGCACATCCACTTCATCTGCCCGCAGCAGGTCGAGGAGGCGTTGATGTCGGGGATGACGACGATGCTCGGCGGCGGCACCGGTCCCGCGCATGGCACGCTGGCCACGACCTGTACGCCTGGCCCCTGGCACCTGGCCCGCATGATCCAGTCCCTCGACGCTTTCCCCATGAACATCGGCCTCGCCGGGAAGGGCAATGCGTCGCTGCCGGCGGCGCTCGAGGAGATGGTGCTTTCCGGCGCCTGCGCCCTCAAGCTCCACGAGGATTGGGGGACGACGCCGGCGGCGATCGACTGCTGCCTGTCGGTGGCCGACGCGTACGACGTGCAGGTGATGATCCACACCGACACGCTGAACGAGTCGGGCTTCGTCGAGGAGACGATCAAGGCCTTCAAAGGCCGCACCATCCATGCTTTTCACACCGAGGGCGCCGGTGGCGGCCACGCGCCCGACATCATCAAGGTCTGCGGGCTGCCCAACGTCATCCCCTCGTCGACCAACCCGACCCGTCCCTACACGAAGAACACGATTGCCGAACATCTCGACATGCTGATGGTCTGCCACCATCTGTCGCCATCGATTCCGGAGGACATCGCCTTTGCCGAAAGCCGGATCCGCAAGGAGACGATCGCTGCGGAAGATATTCTGCACGACATCGGCGCCCTCTCGATCATCTCCTCCGACAGCCAGGCGATGGGCAGGGTGGGCGAGGTTCTCATCCGCACCTGGCAGACCGCGGACAAGATGAAGCGCCAGCGCGGACGGCTGAACGAGGAGGCCGGCGACAACGACAATTTCCGGGTGCGCCGCTATATCGCCAAATATACGATCAACCCGGCCATCGCCCACGGCCTGTCGCGCGAGATCGGTTCGGTCGAGATCGGCAAGCGGGCGGACCTGGTCCTGTGGAACCCGGCCTTCTTCGGGGTAAAGCCGGAGATGGTGCTGGTCGGCGGCATGATCGCCGCCGCGCCGATGGGAGACCCGAACGCCTCCATCCCGACGCCGCAGCCGGTGCATTTCCGTCCCATGTTCGGCGCTTTTGGCAAGGCGGTCTCGAACTCATCGGTCACTTTCGTCTCCAGGGCGGCGCTCGACGCCGGCCTGAAGGAGAGGATCGGCGTCGACAAGCCGATGCTGGCCGTCGAAAACACACGCGGCGGCATCGGCAAGCGATCCATGGTGCTGAACGACGCCACGCCCCGCATCGAGGTCGATCCGGAAACCTACGAGGTGCGCGCCGATGGCGAACTGCTGACCTGCGAACCTGCCGCCGTGCTGCCGATGGCGCAGCGCTACTTCCTGTTCTAGGGATGCAGAGGATGCTGCGCGCCAGAACTTTCATCCGCGCCGAGGACCTCGCCGCCGATGGCGGCCGGACGGCTCCTTTCGACCTTGCAGTGCTTGCCCATGACGAACGCCACCTCAGGCGAAAGCTGATCAGGCTTACGCGCGGCGACGGCATCCTGGTGGACCTGCCCGAAGCCGTCATGCTCCGTCACGGCGACGTGCTCGTTCTCGAAGACGGCCGCCATGCCGGGATTGCTGCCGCCAGCGAGGCGCTTCTGGAGGTGAGAGGCCGCGACGCGCTGCATCTTGCCGAACTTGCCTGGCACATCGGCAACCGCCATCTGTCGGCCCGCATCGAGGCGGCACGCATCCTGATCCTGCGCGATCACGTGCTGCGGGCCATGCTGGAAGGGCTGGGAGCCGTGGTGTCGGACGT
>JAJFMR010000198.1 GCA_020696915.1 Rhizobiaceae bacterium
GCTCAGGTCGCGTCATGGACCGGTGCCGAGCGCGACTGGGTCGATTCATACCTGAATTTCAGGGGTCGTATCGAGCGCGACCAGTGGGCCCGGCAGGCCGAAGCGCTGGCCAAAGGCGGGGTCGCGGAGTATGCCCGCGTGTTCGGGAGGGTACCACGCTGATGACGGGTGAAACGGCGGATCGGCGGGCGGAGTAGACATGCTTCACGACAGGGATCGCATCTTCAACAACATCTACGGCATGTTCGACCGCTCGCTTGCCGGCGCGATGCGGCGCGGCCACTGGGACGGCACTGCAGGGCTGCTGGCCAAGGGCCGCGACTGGATCGTCAACGAGATGAAAGCGTCGGGCCTGCGAGGTCGCGGCGGGGCGGGCTTCCCGACCGGGCTCAAATGGTCGTTCATGCCGAAGCAGAGCGACGGGCGGCCCAGCTATCTGGTCGTCAACGCTGACGAGTCGGAACCCGGCACGTGCAAGGACCGCGACATATTGCGGCACGATCCTCACACTCTGGTCGAAGGCTGCCTGATCGCCGGTTTTGCGATGGGTGCCATCGCCGCCTACATCTATGTGCGTGGCGAGTTCATCCGCGAGCGCGAGGCGCTGCAGCGCGCCATCGACGAAGCCTACGAGGCGAAACTCATCGGTCCGGGCAACTCCAACGGCTACGATTTCGACATCTACGTCCATCACGGCGCCGGCGCCTATATTTGCGGGGAAGAGACGGCCCTTCTCGAAAGTCTCGAGGGCAAGAAGGGCCAGCCGCGGCTGAAGCCGCCGTTTCCCGCCAATGTCGGACTCTATGGCTGCCCGACGACGGTGAACAACGTCGAGTCGATCGCCGTCGCACCGACCATACTGAGACGGGGCGCGGCATGGTTTTCATCGTTCGGCAGGCCGAATAACGCCGGCACGAAGCTGTTCTGCATCTCCGGACACGTGAACAACCCCTGCACGGTCGAGGAAGCCATGTCGATCCCGTTCCGGGAACTCATCGAGCGGCATTGCGGCGGCGTCAGGGGCGGTTTTGACAATCTGCTGGCGGTCATCCCCGGCGGCGCCTCCGTGCCGCTCGTCCCGGCCGAGCAGATCCTCGAGGCGCCGATGGATTTCGATGCGTTGCGTGACCTCAAGTCGGGGCTCGGCACGGCGGCGGTCATCGTCATGGACAAGTCCACGGACATCGTAAAGGCGATCGCCAGGCTCTCCTACTTCTACAAGCACGAGAGCTGCGGCCAGTGCACTCCGTGCCGGGAGGGCACCGGCTGGATGTGGCGAGTGATGGAAAGGCTGGTCGTCGGGCAGGCGCAGAAGCATGAGATCGACATGCTGCTCGACGTAACCAAGCAGGTCGAGGGACACACGATCTGCGCGCTCGGCGATGCGGCCGCATGGCCAATCCAGGGCCTCATGCGGCATTTTCGCCACGAGGTCGAGCGGCGCATAGACGAGTTCACGCGGAACGCGCAGCGCGCAGAGCCGGTGCTGGTTGCGGCGGAATAGACAACCCTGCGCCTTCGCATCGCGACAGGCAAGCCGGCGATCGGTTCGATGAAAACGACGCAGGGCGGACGGGCAATCAACGTTGAAGGAGATCGGAATGTCAACGTCTTCCATCCCCGGGGAACCGTTGCGCAACGCCAACAAGGCGGCGCGCCTCAACGAGGATTTGTCCCCGTCGCTGCCGCCGGAGATCGCCGGAGCCGTCAATCTCCTGGTGCATCCGTTGGCTGGTGCCGCGGCTTTCTCGGCGCTGGGCATCGGCCTGGCGAGCCACGCCTTCGGTGTCTGGATGGGCGCGGTGTCGAGCGCGGCGGAGATGTCGGAGCGCCTGTTTTCGTCGATGGAGGCCGGGATGCGTTCCGATTCCCGCTCATTCGGCAGGCACGGCGGCTCGCCGGCCCAGCGGGCGGCATCGACGGCCAGGGCACTGATGGCAGACGCGCATTCGGCGTCCCGGGAGCCGGAAAAAGCCAGCGCGAAGGTCTCCGGCTCTGCGCCGGCCCGGGTGGATGCGCGCACCGACAGCAAGGGCAAGGAGGCGGTTTCCGCCAGCGCAATCCTTCAGCCGCAGGCGTCGCCGCGGCCCGCAACGCCCGATGACCTGAAGGTGATATCCGGTATCGGCCCCAAGCTCGAGAAGGTGCTCAACGGACTCGGCATCTGGACCTATTCACAGATTGCCGGCTGGGAGAAGGCGGAGATCGCCTGGATGAACCGGCACCTGTCGTTCAACGGCCGCATCGAGCGCGATGACTGGATCGCCCAGGCGCGGACACTCATCGAGACTGCGGGCCGGCATTGACGTTTCGAACGGCTTGGACCAACAGGTGCAGCCGGCAGGATGCGGCGCGAGCCGCGGGGCTTTGAGGCAGATGGCTAATCTGAAGGTCGACGGAAAAGAGATATCGGTGCCCGACCACTTCACGCTGCTGCAGGCGGCGGAAGAGGCGGGGGCGGAGATCCCGCGCTTCTGCTTCCACGAACGGCTGTCCATCGCCGGAAACTGCCGCATGTGCCTGATCGAGGTGAAGGGCGGCCCGCCGAAGCCCGTCGCGTCCTGCGCCATGGGCGTCAGGGATCTCAGGCCCGGCCCGAACGGCGAGGCGCCGGAGATCTTCACCAATACGCCGATGGTGAAGAAGGCCCGCGAGGGCGTCATGGAGTTCCTGCTCATCAATCATCCGCTGGACTGCCCGATCTGCGACCAGGGCGGCGAGTGCGATCTGCAGGATCAGGCCATGGCCTTCGGCGTCGATGCCTCGCGCTTCCAGGAAAACAAGCGGGCGGTGGAGGACAAATATATCGGCCCCCTCGTCAAGACGATCATGACCCGCTGCATCCATTGCACGCGCTGCGTCCGCTTCACGACCGAGGTTGCCGGCATTTCGGAACTCGGCCTGATCGGTCGCGGCGAGGACGCCGAGATCACGACCTACCTGGAAAGCGCGATGACCTCCGAGCTGCAGGGCAACGTCATCGACCTTTGTCCGGTCGGCGCGCTGACGTCCAGGCCCTATGCCTTCCAGGCGCGGCCCTGGGAATTGACCAAGACCGAATCCATCGACGTGATGGACGCCGTCGGCTCCGCCATTCGCGTCGATTCCCGGGGCAGGGAAGTGATGCGCATCCTGCCGCGCGTCAACGACGCCGTGAACGAGGAATGGATTTCGGACAAGACCCGTTTCATCTGGGACGGCTTGCGCTCGCAGCGGCTCGACCGGCCCTATGTGCGCAGGAATTCCCGGCTGGAGCCGACAAGCTGGTCGGAGGCGTTCGAGGCAATCCGGGAAGCGGTGGCGGCCAGCAGCCCCGACAGAATCGGCGCCATCGCCGGCGACCTGGCGACCGTGGAGGAGATGTACGCGCTGAAGCTCCTGATGCAGTCGCTCGGATCCCAGAACATCGATTGCCGGCAGGACGGCGCGGCGCTCAATCCGGCGCTCGGACGGGCCAGCTACATCTTCAATCCGACCATCGAAGGCATAGAGCGGGCCGATGCGATCCTGGTGATCGGAGCGAACCCGCGCTTCGAGGCGTCCGTGCTCAATGCGCGAATCCGCAAGCGGTGGAAGCAAAGCAGCCTGCCGATCGGTGTTATCGGCGAGATGGGCGACCTTCGCTACGACTATCAGCAGCTCGGGGCCGGAGCGGAATCACTGAAGAGCCTGGCGGATGGAAGCGGCAGCTTCTTCCAGACGCTGCAGCAGGCTACTCATCCGTTGATCATCGTCGGGCAGGGCGCGCTCATACGGTCCGACGGGCAGGCGGTGCTTGGCCAGGCGGCAAAGCTGGCGCAGGCGATAAATGCGATCCGGCTGGACTGGAATGGCTTCGCCGTGCTCCATACGGCGGCAGCCCGCGTGGGCGGCCTCGACATCGGCTTCGTTCCGGGCGAAGGCGGCAAGTCCGTGGCGGAAATGCTGGGCGGCAGCGAGATGCTGTTCCTGCTCGGCGCCGACGAAATCGACATGACGCGAACCGGCGGCGCTTTCGTCGTCTATATCGGCACGCATGGGGACCACGGCGCGCACCGCGCCAACGTCATCCTGCCGGGCGCCGCCTATACGGAGAAGAGCGGCACCTACGTGAACACCGAAGGGCGGGTCCAGCAGACCAGCCGTGCCGGCTTTGCGCCGGGCGAGGCGCGCGAGGACTGGGCCGTAATCCGGGCGCTGTCGGACGTGCTCGGCAGGAGGCTCCCGTTCGATTCACTGGCGCAGCTGCGCCGGAAGCTCCACGCCGAGTACGGCCATCTCGCGCGCCTCGACGACATCACGGCGCCTGACGCGGCCGGCCTGGCCGACGTCGCGCGGATTGGTGGCCGGCTGGACAGGGGCGTCTTCACGTCTCCGGTCCGGGACTTCTATCTCACCAATCCGATCGCGCGGGCCTCCGCCGTCATGGCCGAATGCTCTTCCCTGGCCAAGAGCGGCTCCAGACAGGCCGCCGAGTAGGACCAGGACCATGGATTCCTTCTTCTCCTTCTACGTGCTGCCGGGGCTGATCGTGCTCCTGCAATCGGTCGTACTCATCGTCGTGCTGCTGATCTTCGTGGCCTACATCCTCTACGCCGACCGCAAGATCTGGGCGGCGGTCCAGCTGCGCCGGGGCCCCAACGTCGTCGGTCCGTGGGGACTGCTGCAGGCGTTTGCGGATCTGCTGAAATTCGTCTTCAAGGAGCCGGTCATTCCGTCCGGCGCCAACAAGGGCGTCTTCCTCCTGGCGCCGCTCGTCTCGGCCGTGCTCGCCATTTCGGCATGGGCGGTGATCCCGGTCAGCGCCGGCTGGGCGGTCGCCGACATCAATGTCGGCATTCTCTATGTCTTCGCCATTTCCTCGCTCGAGGTCTACGGCGTGATCATGGGCGGCTGGGCATCGAACTCGAAATATCCGTTCCTGGGGGCGCTCCGCTCGGCGGCGCAGATGGTGTCCTACGAGGTTTCGATCGGCTTCGTCATCGTCACCGTGCTGCTATGCGTCGGTTCGCTCAACCTTTCCGACATCGTGCTCTCGCAGGCCTACGGGCCGGGCACGATGATCGGCCTGCCGAGCACGCTTCTGGACTGGCATTGGCTCGGCCTGTTTCCGATGTTCGTCGTGTTCTTCATTTCGGCGCTGGCCGAAACCAACCGGCCGCCCTTCGACCTTGTCGAGGCGGAATCCGAACTCGTAGCCGGCCACATGGTCGAATATTCGTCGACACCGTTCCTGCTCTTCTTCCTCGGCGAATACGTCGCCATCGTCCTGATGTGCGCGCTGACCACCATATTGTTCCTCGGCGGATGGCTGCCGCCGATCGACATCGCGCCTTTCAACTGGATCCCCGGCGTGATCTGGTTCGTGCTCAAGGTCTGCGCCGTGTTCTTCATGTTCGCCATGGTGAAGGCCATCGTGCCGCGCTACCGCTATGACCAGTTGATGCGGCTCGGCTGGAAGGTCTTCCTGCCGCTGTCGCTCGCCATGGTGGCAATCACCGCGGCGTTCCTCAAACTCACCGGATTGGCATGATGTCTGCTCTGTCCGAGGCTGCCAAATCCTTGCTCCTCAAGGACTTCGTCGGGGCTTTTTTCCTGACGATGCGGCAGTTCATGTCGCCGAAGGCGACACTGAACTATCCGCACGAGAAGGGGCCCATCTCGCCGCGGTTTCGCGGCGAGCACGCGCTGCGGCGCTATCCCAACGGCGAGGAGCGTTGCATCGCCTGCAAGCTTTGCGAGGCGATCTGCCCGGCGCAGGCGATCACCATCGAGGCCGGGCCGCGCCGCAACGACGGTACGCGCCGTACCGTGCGTTACGATCTCGACATGGTGAAATGCATTTACTGTGGCTTCTGCCAGGAAGCCTGCCCCGTCGACGCGATCGTCGAGGGCCCGAATTTCGAGTTCTCGACCGAAACCCGGGAGGAGCTCTACTACGACAAGGACAAGCTTCTCGCCAACGGCGACCGCTGGGAGCGGGAGATCGCGCGCAACATCGAGATGGATGCACCATACAGATAGAAC
>JAJFMR010000199.1 GCA_020696915.1 Rhizobiaceae bacterium
GCGCGCCACGGCATCGGTGACCACGCCCGAAGCCTTCGAAAGCATCATCATCAACGGCAAGACCCATCTCGGCGATGTCGCCACGGTGACGCTCGGCGGCGATCCCGGCGCCTCGTCGCTCCGCTCCGACGGCAAGACCGGCATCGGCATCGGCATCGTGCGCCAGGCGCAGTCGAACACCCTCGACATTTCGCACGGCATCCGGGCTGCTGCCGAAAAAATCCAGGAGACACTCCCCGAGGGCATGAAGATCCGTGTGACGGGCGACGACGCCACCTTCGTGGAAGGAGCCATTCACGAGGTGGAGATCGCGCTCGGCCTGTCGGTGACGATCGTGCTGCTGGTCATCTACGTGTTCCTGCAGGACTGGCGCGCCACGCTGATCCCGGGTCTCGCCATGCCGGTTGCGTTGATCGGCGTGATCGCGGCGGTCTACCTGGCCGGTTTCTCGATCAACATCCTGACCCTTCTCGCGCTGGTGCTGGCAACCGGCCTGGTGGTCGACGATGCGATCGTGGTGCTCGAGAACATCGTGCGGCGCCGCAACGAGGGCATGGGGCCCCGCGCGGCGGCCGTGCTCGGCGCCAAGGAGGTATTCTTCGCGGTTATCGCGACGACGGCCACGCTGGCTGCCGTGTTCATTCCGCTCTCCTTCCTGCCAGGACAGACCGGCGGCCTGTTTCGCGAATTCGGCTTCGTGCTCGCCATGTCGGTGCTGCTGTCCTGCGTGGTGGCGCTGTCGCTCTGCCCGATGCTCGCCTCACGCATGCTGACGGCAAAAAGCATCGAGCACGGCCATTCCGGGCCGCTTGCGCGTATCGGCGGGAGGCTTGCCAACGTCTATGCGCGCTGCCTTGCCGCCTGCCTGAATGCGCCCTTGCTGGTGGTTCTGGTATCGGTGCTGTTCGCGGCAGCCGCATGGCTTGCCTTCGGCCAGGTAAAGCAGGAACTGACCCCGAAGGAGGACCGCTCCTCGGTGTTCCTGCGCGTCCAGGCGCCGCAGGGCGTCAGCCTCGACTACGCACCTTCGCCTCCGGCGGGCAAGGCGGTTCCACCAACAGCGGCTTCATGGTGATGTCGCTGGCGCCCTGGGACGAACGCGAGCGCAACCAGCAGGAGATCACCGAAGACATCATGAAGCTGGTGGCCGAGGTGCCGGGCGTGCGCACAACGGCGTTCCAGCCGAACAGCCTCGGCATCAGGGGTGCGGGAAGCGGCCTGCAGTTCGCGCTCATCGGCAACAGCTACGCCGAGCTCGGCGCGGCTGCCGAGGCGATGCTCGCGGAAATGGAGAAGGACCCGCGTTTTCTGCAGCCGCGGCTGTCCAACGAACGCACCCAGCCGCAGCTTTTCGTCGAGCTCGACCGCCGGCGCGCCTCCGACCTCGGCATCAACATCGGCGGCCTCGACCAGGCGCTGCAGGCGGTGCTCGACGGCCGCAAGGTCGCTGACGTCTTCCTCGAAGACCGCAGCTATGCGGTGAAGCTGGTCTCGACCTCCAATCCGATCAACGATCCCACCGACCTGGAAAACATTTTCCTCCGAACCGCCGACGGGCGGTTCGTGCCGGTTTCGACCATCGCCACGCTGGTGGAACGCGCCGTGCCGCCGTCGCTTGCCCGGGAGCAGCAGCAGCGCTCGGTTTCGCTGTCGGCGGGCCTGAGCGGCGATTTTCCGCTGGGCGAAGCCTATGCGGAGGCGCAGAGGATCGCCGCCGAGGTGCTGCCCGCCGGCAGCCGCCTCATCCCGCTTGCGGAAGCCGCCACCCTGGGCGAGACCAGCCGCGGCATGCTGACCATCTTCGGTTTCGCGATCGTCATCATCCTCCTGGTGCTGGCGGCGCAGTTCGAAAGCTTTGTCAGCGCCATCATCATCATGGCGACGGTGCCGCTCGGCCTGGCCTGCGCGGTGTTCGCGCTCCTGCTCACCAACACGACACTCAACGCCTACAGCCAGATCGGCCTGGTGCTGCTCGTCGGGGTGATGGCCAAGAATGGCATTCTCATCGTCGAGTTCGCCAACCAGCTTCGCGACCGGGGCGCCCCGGTGCGAGAGGCGATCGAGCAGGCGTCGAATATCCGGCTGCGGCCCGTGCTGATGACCATGATCTGCACCGTGCTCGGCGGCCTGCCGCTGGTGCTGGCGACGGGCGCCGGCGCCGAAGCCCGCGTCGCGCTCGGCTGGGTGATCGTCGGCGGCCTCGGCCTGGCGACTGTCTCGACGCTGTTTCTGACGCCGGTCGCCTACCTGCTGCTTGGGCGTTTCGTGACACCCAAGGCGCACGAGGCGGCCCGGCTGAAGCGGGAGCTGGACGAGGCGGCCTACCGGGATGCGACGCCGGCGGAATAAAGCAACAGCAAAAGCGGCAGCGGTTTTGCGTTAAGACAACCAGATAGGGCATTTTCGGGATCCTGAGAAAATCGGAAAGGCTCTGGCCATCCGAGTGCCGGTGTCCCGGATCGTTCAAATCTTCTCCTGAGTGTACTTCCTGAGTTCGCCACGGGCGATCTGGCGGCGATGCACGGCATCGGGGCCGTCGACCAGCCTCAGCGTGCGCAGATGCGTCCAGGCCCGCGCCAGCGGCGTGTCCTGGCTGATCCCCTGGCCGCCGAACATCTGCACCGCCTCGTCGGTTACCTTCAGCGCGACGCGCGGCGCCGCCACCTTGATCTGGCTGATCCACGGAGCTGCGGCGCGCCGGTCGCCGCGGTCGATCATCCACGCCGCCTTCAGACACAACAGCCGCGCCATTTCTATTTCGATGCGGCACTCGGCGATGATGTCGAAATTGGCGCCGAGTTCTGCCAGCTTGCGGCCGAACGCCTCGCGCTGCAGGGAGCGCCGGCACATCAGCTCCAGCGCCGCCTCCGCCTGTCCGATGGCTCGCATGCAGTGATGGATACGACCGGGGCCGAGCCGCCCCTGGGCTATTTCGAAGCCCCTGCCCTCGCCCAGGATGAGGTTGGACGCCGGCACCCGCACGTTGTCGAACCGCATGTGCATGTGACCGTGCGGTGCGTCATCGTCGCCATAGACTTTCATGGCCCGCAATCTGGTGATCCCCGGCGTGTCGGCCGGCACCAGGATCATGGAATGCCGCGCATGCTTCGGCGCTTCAGGATCCGTAAGCACCATGACGATATAGACGGCGCAGCGCGGGTCCCCGGCGCCGGAAGACCACCACTTCTCGCCGTCGAGCACATATTCCCCCCCATCGGCCCGGCAGCGCATCGATATGTTGGTGGCATCGGACGAGGCGACGTCCGGCTCCGTCATCAGGTAGGCTGACCTGATCTCGCCGGCCAGCAGCGGACCCAGCCAGCGCTCCTTGTGCGCGGCCGATCCATGGCGTTCCAGCACTTCCATGTTGCCGGTGTCGGGGGCCGAGCAGTTGAATGTCTCGGCACCGAGATGCGCCTTGCCCATCTCTTCCGCGAGATATGCGTATTCGACCGTCGTCAATCCGTGGCCGCGGCTTGAATCCGTCAGCCAGAAGTTCCAGAGGCCGCGCTCGCGCGCCTTGGCCTTCAGGCCTTCGAGGATTTCGGTCTGCCGCTGCGTGTAGGAGAACCGGTCGCCGGCCTTGCCCACCTCGTCCAGGAATTCCTCGTCGAGTGGTCTGATTTCCTCGACGACCATGCGCCTGACGCTTTCGTGTATCGGCCTGAGCCGGTCGGTCATCCCGAGGTCCATGTCCGCCATGGTTGGCGTCTCCCTTGCTGTGGCAGCGGCACCCGGCCGGCCGCCCGCCGATGTCGAGACCGGCTGGCGACGAAAAAGCTCGAGCCTGATGGCTTTACCGGCCGCATGGATTTCCGTACTTCGAGGGCCGTTGTCAACGCGCATACAGCGCCAGGGGCATTCGATGTTCTATCTCGACGAGCTGTTTTCGGTAGCCGGCAAGACGGCTCTCGTCACCGGCGCCGCCACCGGCATCGGACGCATGGCCGCGACGGCGCTGGTGAATGGCGGGGCACGCGTTCTCATCGCCTCGCGCAAGGGCGCGGACTGCGATAGGGCGGCCGCCGAGATCAGCGGGCCGGAAACGGCGGGTAAGGCCGAGGGCTTCACCGGCGACGTGGGAAGCGAAGCCGGCATTGCCGCCCTCGTGGCGGAAGTAAGAGCGCGGACCGAGAAGCTGGACATCTTGATCAACAATGCCGGGACGTCCTGGGGCGCACCCTTCGCGGAGTTCCCCTACGCCGGCTGGACCAAGGTGCTGGCCGTGAACGTCACCGGCCTGTTTCACCTCACCCGCGAGCTGGTGCCGATGCTGGCGGACTCAGCCAGCGACGCGGATCCCTCACGCGTGATCAATGTCGGCTCGGTGATGGGCACGCAGCCGCTGGCCGACGACGCCTATTCCTACACCGCGTCGAAGGCTGCCGTTCACCACCTCACAAGAACGCTGGCGATCGAGCTCGCCCCGCGGCGCATCACCGTCAATGCCTTCGCCCCTGGGCCGTTCCAGAGCCGCATGACGGCCTTCGCGACGGCCACCGACGAGCAGGCGTCGAAGGTCGGGGCGCGTGTCCCGCTTGGCAGGATCGGCGGGCCCGGCGACATTGCCGGCGCGACGCTCTATCTGTGCGGCCGGGCCGGCGCCTGGGTCACCGGCGCCATCCTGCCCATCGATGGCGGCCAGTCCGTGCAGCACGGAATGAAGCTGTTCAAGGAATGATGCCGGAGGGTGTTTCAGTGGAAGCCGTCAGTCTGGAGACCTTTCTCGCCGCAATCGGCACCGAATTCGCATCCCCCTGGCGAACGGTCACCCAACGCATGATCGACCTGTTCGCCGACGCGACCGACGACCATCAGTTCATCCACGTCGACGCGGCGCGGGCCGCCGCGGAAGCGCCGTTCGGCGGCACCATCGCCCATGGCTTCCTGACGCTGTCGCTGCTGTCGGCGTTTGCCTTCGAAACCGTGCCGCCCCTCGAAGGCGCCGGAATGGGCATAAACCACGGCTTCGACAATCTTCGCTTCCTTGCTCCGGTCAAGACCGGTTCGAGGATTCGCGCCCGCTTCAAGCTCGCGCACGTCAAGGTGCGGCGGTCAGGCTGGGTCGAGGTGACCAACGACGTCAACATAGACATCGAGAATTCATTGAAACCCGCTTTGACGGCACGCTGGGTGACGCTGACCCATATCGAGCCCCGGGCCGACCCATGACCGATGCCAAGGCGCTGGACCCGGCGAGGCTCGGCCCCTATCTCGAAGCGGCAGTTGCGGGCTTCCGCGGCCTGCGCAGCGTCGAGAAATTCGCCTCCGGGCAGTCGAATCCGACCTATCTCCTGATCGCCGACAGCGGCCGCTACGTGCTGCGCGCCAAGCCGCCCGGTGAGCTCCTCCGGTCGGCCCACCAGGTGGATCGCGAATACCGGATCATGGGCGCACTCCGCGCCACGCCCGTGCCGGTGCCGCAAGTACTGCACCTCTCCGGGGAAGAGTCGCCGATCGGCCGCATGTTCTACGTGATGGCCTTCGTGGAGGGCCGGATCTTCTTCGATCCGGCACTGCCCGAGATCGGTGACCCGCCTACGCGGGGCGCCGTCTACGACGCGATGAACCGGACGCTGGCCGACCTTCACGGCGTCGACCTGGCGGCCGTTGGTCTGAACGATTTCGGGCGCCCCGGAAGCTATTTCGAGCGGCAGCTCCAGCGCTGGACGAGGCAGTACCGGAACACCGAAACCGGTGCGGTCGCGGAAATGGAGTTCCTGATCGGGTGGCTCGAGAAGCACCCTGCCGCCGATGACGGCCAGGTTTCCCTGGTCCACGGCGACTACCGGCTGGACAATCTGATGTTCGCGCCGGACAGCCCGGACATAGTGGCCGTGCTCGACTGGGAACTGTCGACGCTGGGCCATCCGCATGCCGACCTTGCCTACCAGTGCATGCAGTGGAGGCTGCCGCATTCATCCGGGTTCAAGGGCCTCGGTGGGATCGACCGGACCGCGCTCGGAATTCCATCGGAGGAGGATTACGTTGCCGCCTATTGCCGCCGCCGCGGCATCGGCGGCATTGCCGGCTGGACATTCCTGCTTGCCTTCTCCTTCTTCCGCCTGGCGGCGATCTGCCAGGGCGTCTACAGGCGAGCCCTCGACGGCAATGCGTCCAATCCGGACAAGGCGAGTCAGTACGGCAAGGCCGTCATCCTTCTCTCCTCACTCGCCGTGCAGCTTTTGGACCGGAAAGACGTTGTCGAGTGAGCCGGCACCAACGGGCTACGGCATCGGACCGAAAGTTGAAACGGCTTTCCGTACGAAGTCCCGAAATAAAAAGCCAAAGCGGCAGGGCGCGCTTCTTCCAGCGCACTCCGCCGAAGTTACGGAGAACGAAGCGTGACGCAAATGACAATCATCGTGGAATTCGAGACGCATGACGGGCGCGAGGAGCAGTTCCTCGCCCTTCTGAGGGACCATGCGCTGCGGACGCGGCACGAAGAGGCAGGGTGCCTGCGCTTCGACGTGATCAAACCGCTCGGCGAAGACCGGGCCACTGTCCCCAACCGCATCGTGCTCAACGAGGTCTATGCCGACGAGGCCGCGGTCGCCGCCCACGAACGAAATCCGCGCCTGCCGGAATTTCGGGCCGCGACCGCTCCCCTGCTCAAATCCCGGCGCCTGATGCTCGGGAAGGTGCTCGACGGCTTCGCCCAGGCCGGACTGACGCCCGATCAGCTCAACGCTTCGAACGACCGGTAGACCAGAACCATCATCGATCGCGGTCGGCGGCGGCATCCCGGGCGGCCTCGCCAAGGAA
>JAJFMR010000200.1 GCA_020696915.1 Rhizobiaceae bacterium
GCGGGTATTGGGGTAGATCGTTGTTTTCAGATTCGAAAACCTCATAGCCGACAATCGCCATGCAAGGTCTTCAACCGCCTTGCCGCCGCGCGTCGCCGGGTCGTCTGCCCCGCCCACCAGACTGAAGGGCAGATTCCGGCGGACGGCCCGCACCCGGTCGGAGCCGGCAAAGGCGAATGTGAACACGTCGCGCCACATGGACACCGACGCGTCCCAGCCACAGAGCGGGTCCGCGACGTATTTGTCGACCTCCTGCGTGTCGCGCGACAGCCAGTCGAACCCGGTGCGGCGGTCCGGCACGGCCTTCCCCCACGCCTCGAATGTGAGCTTCGGAAGGATACGCGAGGGCATGTCGGAACCGAGACGGAGTCTTTCCCAGAAAAGCAGCGTCTGCGCGAGCCGGCCAGCGGGCCCGGTCGAGAAATTGGCGTTCCAGATCGCGGCGGCATGGGCGCTGCCCGGAAAGCGTCCAAGGAAGTTCATCGCAATCAGCCCGCCCATCGAGTGGCCGAACACGATGACGGGAAGGCGGGGATGCTCGGCGGCGATCACCCTGTTCACGTCCGCCATGTCGGAAAGCACCTTGGCGCCCCCATCGCCACTCCCGAACACGCCGCGCGGTGCATCCGGGGCTGTCGTAAAACCATGGCCGCGGTGGTCGTGGGCAAAGCTGGCAAAGCCGCGGTGGCTGAGAAACTCGGCAAAGCGGGCATAGCGCGCCGCGTGCTCGGCCAGCCCATGGCTAATCTGGATGACGCCGCGCGGCTCGACGGCAGCCGAGCGCACGTAGACATTGAGCGTCGCGCCCGTCGCCGAGGCAATTTTCCTCTGATGGTCGAACGGCATCTGCGGCCCTCTTCGCGAAAAAACCTTCGGCGAAGACGGCGCCGGGCGTCAAGCGAGCCTCGGTCGGAACCAGCCGGCGCGTCAGCGCTTGTCGGCTGATAGCTAGAGGAGGCGAGATTGGCAGACACGAGCAGAAGCAGCCGGCCTGACCGGGGCGCTGTGCCGGAACCGGGGCTTTCGCCGCTGGAGCCCATGGAAGCGCGGCAGGTCGATCGCCTGCCGGACACGCCGGGATGGCAGTTCGAACCCAAGTGGGACGGCTTCCGGTGCCTGGCTTCGAAGGGCGCAGGAAAAGTCGAGCTCTACGCCAAGTCGGGCAAGCCGCTCGGACGCTACTTTCCCGAGATCGTTTCGCTGGTCGCGGGATTGCCTGGCGACGGCTTCGTTCTGGATGGCGAGCTTGCCATTCCGGTCGGCGACACGCTGTCCTTCGACGCATTGCAGCTCCGCCTGCACCCCGCCGAAAGCCGTGTCCGCAGACTGGCTGTGGAGACCCCTGCGATCCTGATCCTGTTCGACATTCCGAGCGACGAGAACGGCCGCGACCTGACCTCGATGCCGTTGACGGAGCGGCGGGCGGCGCTCGAGCGCTTCGTGCGGCGGGCCGGCCGCACAGGCGGCATCAGGCTGTCGCCCTGCACCCGGAGCCGCGACGAGGCGAACGCATGGCTGAAGAATGCCGGCGGCGCGCTCGACGGCGTCATCGCCAAGCGCATCAATGGCGCCTACGAAGCGGGCGAACGCGCCATGCTCAAGGTGAAGCGAATCCGCTCGGCCGACTGCGTGGTGGGTGGGTTTCGCTACGGCACCGGCAGCAGGCTGGTCGGGTCGCTGCTGCTCGGCCTTTACGACGATGATGGCAAGCTCCACCATGTCGGTTTCAGCTCGACGATCGCGGCGGCGGAACGCCGGACGCTGACCGAAAAGCTCGAGGCCCTGAAGGGCGGGCCCGGCTTCACCGGGCGCGCGCCGGGCGGCCCGAGCCGCTGGTCGACGGAGCGCTCTGTCGAATGGGAGAAGCTGCGGCCGGAACTGGTCGTGGAGGTCAGCTACGATCATGTGGGCGGCGATCGTTTCCGGCACGGTACCAAGCTCATCCGCTGGCGGCCGGACAAGGCGCCGCGCCAATGCACGTTCGAGCAGCTGCAGCGGGAAGCGCGGCCGCAGAAGCTCGTCTCGGAAATGGTCGGGGCGCGTGCAAACGTGCCCTGAGCGGCCACAATGCCGATTGCCGTCAAAGGCGGCATCGCCTACATAGCGCGCAAATCTCCGCAATCTCGAAGGATCATGCGCGCGTGGCACGCCAATTCATCTATCATATGGCCGGCCTGAACAAGGCCTACGGGACCAAGAAGGTCCTGGAGAACATTCATCTTTCCTTCTACCCCGACGCCAAGATCGGCATTCTCGGGCCAAACGGCTCCGGCAAGTCGACGGTGCTGAGGATCATGGCCGGCATCGACAAGGAATTTTCGGGCGAGGCCTGGCTCGCCGAGGGGGCAAGGGTCGGCTATCTCGCCCAGGAGCCGGAGCTCGACCCGGCGCTCAACGTGTTCGGCAACGTCATGGAGGGCGTCGTCGCAAAGACCAGGATCATCGAGCGCTACAACGAGCTGATGATGAACTACTCCGACGAGACCGCCGACGAGTCGGCGAAGCTCCAGGACGAGATGGACCGGCTGAACCTCTGGGACCTTGAGCAGCAGGTCGAGATGGCGATGGAGGCCCTCGGGTGCCCGCCGAAGGACGCCGACGTCACCACGCTGTCGGGCGGCGAGCGCCGCCGCGTTGCGCTCTGCAAGCTGCTTTTGGCGGAGCCCGATCTCCTGCTGCTCGATGAGCCCACCAACCATCTCGATGCAGAGACGACGGCGTGGCTCGAAAAGCATCTGCGCGCCTACAAGGGCGCGGTGCTCATCATCACCCACGACCGCTACTTCCTCGACAACGTCACCGGCTGGATTCTGGAGCTCGACCGCGGCCGCGGCATTCCCTACGAAGGCAACTACACCGCCTATCTCGAAGCCAAGGCCAAGCGTCTCCGGCAGGAAGGACGCGAGGATGATTCCCGTCAGAAGGCGATTTCGCGGGAGCGCGAGTGGATAGCCTCCAGCCCCAAGGCGCGGCAGTCGAAGTCCAAGGCCCGGATCAAGGCGTTCGAGGATCTGCTCGCAGCTGCCAACAGCCGCCGTCCGACCGACACGCAGATCGTCATTCCGCATGGCGAGCGGCTCGGCAACGTGGTCATCGAGGTGGAGGACCTGAGCAAGGGGTATGGCGACACGCTGCTCATCGACGAACTGGGCTTCAAGCTGCCGCCCGGCGGCATCGTCGGCGTCATCGGACCGAACGGCGCCGGCAAGACGACGCTGTTCAGGATGCTGACCGGTCAGGAGAAGCCGGATGGCGGCTCCATCAGGATCGGCGACACGGTCAAGCTCGGCTATGTCGACCAGAGCCGCGACTCGCTCGATCCGAACAAGACCGTCTGGGAGGAGATTTCGGGCGGAGCGGAGGTCGTCAAGCTCGGCAAGTTCGACGCCAACACGCGCGCCTACTGCTCCTCGTTCAACTTCCGCGGCGGCGACCAGCAGCAGAAGGTGGGCAATCTGTCGGGCGGACAGCGCAACCGCGTGCATCTTGCAAAGATGCTGAAGACGGGCGGCAACGTGCTGCTGCTCGACGAACCGACCAACGATCTCGACACCGAAACCCTGGCTTCGCTCGAGGATGCGCTCGAAAACTTCGCGGGCTGCGCCGTCATCATCAGCCACGACCGCATGTTCCTCGACCGGCTTGCCACGCATATCCTGGCCTTCGAGGGCGACAGCCACGTCGAATGGTTCGAGGGCAATTTCGAGGATTACGAGCAGGACAAGATCAGAAGGCTCGGCCCGGAAAGCATCAATCCGCACCGCATGTCATACAAGCGGTTGACACGGTAAAACGTTTGACGACCTGCAGATGCTATGATCGGGGCGATAGCCAGTACATGAACTGGTGGTGCGCAACCGTTTCCGATTTCGAGGATACGGGTACCGCCATCATCAATCCATTGGAAACGTTCTGACCCAGCCGGGGTGCGACCCAGGTGCGACGCTCCCGTCTTTGCATTGCAGACAAACTGAACTAAACCCGCTTCGCGGACGGCTGACGCAACCGTTCGCTGTTCCATCAGCATTGCGGCCTGCAGCGCATCACCCGATCTCTCGAGCCCGCGCCTCCCGCTGCTTACCAGGACGGAGTGAATGAACCGGGTTGTCATCAGCGGGGTCGGGACGGAGATCCCGCAAGCCTCGATTTCGAACGAAGAGCTGGTAGCAAGCTTCAATCTCTGGGTGGATCGCGAGAACGAGCGCCGGCGCGCGACGGGCGGCGATCCGCTGCAGAAGTCGGACAGCGAATTCATCGTCTACGCGTCCGGCGTCAGGAACCGTCATGTGCTGGTACTCGACGGCATCCTCGATCCCGACCGGATGACCCCGAGGATCCCGCCGCGCGCCGACGACGAGCTCTCCGTGGAGGCCGAGTTCGGACTGGCGGCCGCGCGGCGCGCTCTCGATCATGCCGGGATAGCCGGCAACGACATCGACCTGGTCATCTGCGCGGCATCGCACCAGCAGCGGCCCTATCCGGCCCTGGCCATCGAGATCCAGAGCGAGATCGGCGCAAAGGGCGCCGGCTTCGACATGAATCTCGGCTGCTCCTCGGCTGCGGCGGCGCTCCACGTCGCCTTCAACCTCGTGCGCGCCGGCGCCCACCGGCGCGTGCTGATCGTGACGCCGGAAATCATTTCCGGACACCTCAACTTTCGCGATCGGCAGACTCATTTCATCTTCGGCGACGCGGCGGTGGCCATGGTGGTCGAGGCCACGGGCGAAGGAGAGGCGCGCGCCGGCCGGCTGGAAGTGCTCGACACGCGAAGCTGGACGCAGTTCTCGAACGCCATCCGGACGAATTTCGGGTTCCTGGTGCGCGCCGGACAGGAAGACACCTCCGTGGTGCAGATGGAGGGGAACATGATCAAGCAGGTCGGCAACAAGGTCTTCAAGGAAGTCACGGTTGCCGGGCACCGCTTCATCGTCGGCTTTCTCGCCGAGCACGGGCTGACCCCGAAGGACATGCGCCGGTTCTGGCTGCATCAGGCGAACGCCAGGATGAACGCCATGATCCTCAAGCTCGCATTCGGCCACGAGGTCGGCCACGACCGGGCTCCGATGGTGCTGGACCGCCTCGGAAACACTGCGGCGGCCGGAGCAATCGTGGCGCTCTCCGAAAACCATGAGGACATGCAGCCGGGCGAACTCGGCCTGCTCTGCGCCTTCGGCGCCGGCTATTCGATCGGCGCGGCGCTGCTCCGGATGCAGTGAAGAAAAACCGGCCGGCATCCATCCGCCGAATGCCTCTACCCCTCCTCGTCCGCATCCAGCAATCGCGTGGCGCGCCAGCCGGTCAGCACCGTGTTGATCCTGTCGACGACGAAGAAGCGTGCCGAGTCTCGATCGTAGCCTTCGGCAAGGAGCTTCTCGTATTCCGTATGCCGATGGCGGACATGGGCGATGGTCGCCAGCCATACGGCAACGGTCGGCGGCAGCGTTCTCATGTGCTTCGCCGCCGCTTCGGCGCGGATCGCCTCGATGTCCGCAAAGGGCGCCATGGGCAGCAGCGCCGTCACGGCCCTGGCCAGGGCACGGCGCCGTCCCGTCGGTCTGGTCATCTTCCCTTGACGGCGTCGGGCCGCGTCGCATCCGGGAATGCGTCGATCGAGGCGAGATAGGGCTTCACGTCGATGACAGGCGTTCCGTCGAGCACGTCGATGGCGTCGAGCTCCAGCCTGCCTGCCGGCTGGTCGAGCGCCATGAGCCTTGCCACGTGGAGGCCTATCGGGTTGGGGCGGACGGGCGAGCGCAGCGCAAAGACGCCTCTTGCCTCGAGGGCATGACGCGGAGCCTGGACGATCAGGTTGCGCGGCGCATGCTCGAGCCAGGTGAGAATGACGACATGGCTGGCGCTGGAAAGCCCGCCCAGGCCCGGCCTGAATGCGGGAAGGAGCTCCAGCCCCGCCGGCCTGCCCGTCGCCCGCGCGGCGTCCATGTTCTTCGGGCATTCCCGCCGGGTTTTCCATGGCGAGGTCGGCGCCTTCCGGCGCACAGCCATTCGTGTGTTCTTGCCAATTGGTGGAAAATCACATAAACATATCTTTATATCTGAAGTGCCGGAGGCGAAGCCACGATGACTCTCACCCTCGATCGGCTCGTTGATACATTGAAGGC
>JAJFMR010000201.1 GCA_020696915.1 Rhizobiaceae bacterium
GATCGATGCATGGTGGCGCGCCGCCAATTATCTTTCCGTCGGCCAGATCTACCTCCTCGACAATCCGCTGCTGGCCGAACCGCTCGAGCTGGCGCACGTGAAGCCGCGCCTGCTCGGCCATTGGGGCACGACGCCCGGCCTCAACTTCATCTACGTTCATCTCAACCGCGTCATCAAGGCGCGGGATCTCGACATGATCTACATCTGCGGGCCGGGCCATGGCGGGCCGGCCATGGTGGCGAACACCTATCTCGAAGGCAGCTACAGCGAGATCTATCCGGAGATCGGGCAGGATATCGAAGGTCTGCGCAAGCTGTTCAGGCAGTTCTCGTTTCCGGGCGGCGTGCCGAGCCACGTGGCGCCGGAAACGCCCGGCTCGATCCACGAGGGCGGCGAACTCGGCTATGCGCTGGTGCACGCATTCGGCGCCGCGCTCGACAACCCAAACCTTGTGGTGGCGTGCGTGGTGGGCGACGGCGAGGCAGAGACCGGCCCCCTCGCCGCAGCCTGGCATTCCAACAAATTCCTCAACCCGCGCCGCGACGGAGCGGTGCTGCCCATCCTTCACCTCAACGGCTACAAGATAGCCAGCCCGACCGTGCTCGCCCGCATGGAGAAAGCCGAACTCGCGGCGCTGTTCACCGGCCTTGGCTATGAACCACTGTTCGTGGAAGGCCATGAGCCGGCCGCCATGCACCGGCTCATGGCCTCGACGCTCGACGCCGCGCTTGATCGCATTGCTGCCATAAGGGCCGAGGCACAGGGCAGCGCCTGGTCTGGACCACGCCCGCGCTGGCCGATGATCGTGCTTCGCAGTCCGAAAGGATGGACGGGGCCCGAGGAGGTCGACGGATTGAAGGTCGAGGATTTCTGGCGTTCCCATCAGGTGCCGGTCTCCAACGCACGCGGCGACGATGCGCACCGCGCCATTCTGGAAGACTGGATGCGGAGTTACAGAGCCGAGGAACTGTTTGACGGCGACGGCCGTCTCCTGCCGGAACTCGCCGCGCTGGCCCCGGTGGGTGCCCGCCGCATGGGAGCCAATCCGCACGCCAATGGCGGCCTGCTCAAGCAGGATCTTGTACTTCCAGGGTGGCGCGATTTCGCTGTCGACATCGAACGACCCGGCGGGCTCGCGGCTGAGGCGACGCGGATCATGGGCGCTTATCTGCGGGACGTGATGCGGCTCAACGCCGAGGCCCGCAACTTCAGGTTGATGGGACCCGACGAGACGGCGTCGAACCGGCTCGACGCCGTTTTCGAAGTCACCGACCGGGTGTGGATGGAGCCCATCGAGCCCTACGACGTCCATCTGTCGCGGGACGGCCGCGTCATGGAGGTGCTGAGCGAGCATCTCTGCCAGGGCTGGCTCGAGGGTTACCTGCTCACCGGCAGGCACGGTCTGTTCTCCTGCTACGAAGCGTTCATCCACATCGTGGATTCGATGGTCAACCAGCACGCCAAATGGCTGAAGACCTCCGGCGAGCTTCCATGGCGCAGGCCCATAGCATCGCTCAACTATCTGCTGACGTCACATGTCTGGCGGCAGGACCACAACGGCTTCAGCCATCAGGATCCGGGATTTGCCGATCTGGTGGCCAACAAGTCGGCCGAGATCGTCCGCCTCTACTTTCCGCCCGACGCCAACACCCTTCTGTGGGTGACCGATCATTGCCTGAGGACCTATAACCGGATCAACGTGATCACCGCCGGCAAGCAGTCGTCGCCGCAATGGCTTTCGCCCGACGAGGCGGATGCGCATTGCCGCGCCGGCGCCGGCGTCTGGACATGGGCCAGCACCGTCTCGCCGCATGAAGAGCCCGATCTGGTGATGGCCTGCGCGGGCGACGTGCCCACCATGGAAACGCTGGCCGCCGTGGATTTCCTGCGCGGCGAACTGCCCGCGCTCAAAATCCGCGTCGTCAATGTCGTCGACCTGATGACCCTCCAGTCCCATGAGGAGCATCCGCACGGATTTACCGACGACAGGTTCGATGCGCTGTTCACCAGGGACAGGCCGGTCATCTTCGCCTATCATGGCTATCCCTACCTCATCCACCGGCTGACCTACAGGCGCTCCAACCACGCGAACATGCATGTGCACGGCTTCCGGGAGGAGGGCACGACGACCACGCCCTTCGACATGGCCGTGATCAATCGGCTCGATCGCTTCCACCTGGCGCTTGCCGCCATCACCAGGCTGCCGCAGCTTGACGCCACGACCGTGCAGCATCTCACGGCCGGGCTGCAGGCCAAACTGCAGGAGCACACGGCCTATGTCCGCGAGCATGGTGAGGACATGCCGGAAATCCGGCGCTGGATCTGGATGGGCACGACGGCCGCCGGGGCTGGCGACTGATGTCGCGCACCGTGCTGGCTGTCAATGCCGGCTCGTCCAGCATCAAGTTCGCACTTTATGACGTCAAAGGGGATGGGAGCCTCGGTCTGGCGTCCCGGGGCCTGCTCGATCTCGGCGACGAGGCCCGTCTGACTGTCAAGTCGCCCGGCGGAGAGCTGCTGACGGACCGCAGGCTCGACGGCGGACCGAACCTGCAAGCCGGCTTCGGCGAGGTCATGGACTGGATAGACGGCCAGACCGCGGCAGAAAGCCTGATCGGCGTCGGCCACCGGGTCGTGCATGGTGGCATGGACCACAGTCGCCCGCTCCTTCTGACCCCGCCGGTGATCGAGGCGCTCGAAGCGCTGACGCCGCTAGCCCCCCTCCACCAGCCCCGCAGCCTTGCGCCGATCCGCGCTCTCGGCCAGATCCGGCCAGGCCTGCCACAGGTCGGCTGCTTCGACACCGCCTTCCACCGCACGATCGCCACCACGGTGAGCCGCATCGCCCTACCCCGCCGCTACGAGGCTGAGGGCGTGCGGCGCTACGGTTTTCACGGCCTCTCCTATGAATATATAGCGCAGACGCTGGGGACGATCTCCGCGGATCTACCTGCAAGCGGACCATCGTCGCGCATCTCGGCAACGGTGCCAGCCTGTGCGCCATGCAGGACGGCAGCAGCGTCGACACGACGATGGGCTTTTCGGCGCTCGACGGCCTGGTCATGGGCACGCGCTGCGGCGGCATCGATCCCGGCGTCCTCTTGCACCTGCTCCTCGAGAAAGGAATGAAGGCCGACGAACTTCAGTCGCTGCTTTACCGGCAATCGGGCCTGCTTGGCGTTTCCGGCATCTCCGGGGACATCCGGACCTTGCTTGCCAGCCAGGAAACTACCGCCCGGGAAGCGCTCGACCTGTTCGCATTTCGTGCGGCGCGAGAGACTGCGGCCCTGGCCAACACGCTGGGAGGGCTGGAATGCCTGGTGTTCACGGCCGGCATCGGAGAAAACGCGCCGCCGGTCCGCGCTGCCATCTGTGCGAGGCTCGGCTGGCTCGGGGTGCGGATCGACGCCGAGGCCAATCGACGCGGCGAGGCGCGGGTGAGCACGCCAGACAGCGCGGTCGAGGTGAGGATCATCCCGACAGACGAAGAAAGTATCATATCAAAACATACGCTTGCAGTCCTGTGCTCCTGAAACGCCGCAACAGTGAACCCGGCTCTGCACGCCAGAACAATCAAACCGCAAAGTCGGCTACCGTGGCCTTGGCGGCCGAAATGAGCGCGCCCGGTTCGACCGCGAATACGGCGTCATGGGCACCCGCGGCCGCCCAGACGCGGTCGTGATCGAGCAGTCCCTGGTCGGCAAAGGTAGGAATGGGGATCAGATGGCCGAGCGGCGACACGCCGCCGATGGCAAACCCCGTGAGGTCCCTCACCTGCCGCGGTTCTGCGCGGCTCAGCGTTTCGCCGGCCAGCAACGCTGCCTTGCCGGAGTCGAGCCGCTTCGTCCCGGGCAGCAGGAACAGATAGAGTCTGCCGGTGTCCTCTCCGCTGAAAACCAGCGACTTGACGATCTGCGCGACGCTGCAGCCGCATTGGGCAGCTGCCTGTTCGGCCGTTCGGGTCGAAGCGCCCATTCGCCGAACCTCGATGTCGAGGCCCGAATCGGCCGCCGCTGCGATCACGCGCTCGATGCTGCCTGCCACTGGGCTAACTCTCCACCATCGGAAATTCGAGCGCGAGGCCGTCATGGGCCGGAACGACGTTCACGGGTGTCTCCTCCGTCACCCGGTCATAATCGAGGGGCGTGTGCATATGCGTCAGCACGGCCTGCGTTGGCTGCAGCCGCTCGATCCAGGCCAATGCCTCGCGGAGCGAGAAATGGCTCGGATGCGAGCGGTATTGCAGCGCGTCGACGACCAGCAGATCGAGGTTTCCCAGACGCGCCGCCGTGGCGGGCGGGAAGTCGCTGACATCGGGACAATAGGCTACCGGACCGACACGCAGTCCAAGCGACACCGAGTCGCCATGGATCTGCGGCAGCGGCGCGAAGGTGAGATCGCCACCCTCGCCCGTGACGGTGAACGGGCGTAAAGGCTCGATCCGGTTGGCGCGCAGAATCGGCGGGTAAGAGCCGCCCGGCGGCGTCTCGAAGCAATAGCGGAAGCCGGCCATCAGCCGGTCGAGCGTTTCCTGGTCCGCATGGACGTCGATCAGCCGGCGCTGCTGCAGCCAGTAGCCGCGCAAATCATCGATGCCGTGGATGTGATCGGCATGCGCGTGGGTGTAGACCACCGCGTCCAGCCGCCTGACGCCGGCACTGAGCATCTGTTCACGAAAATCCGGGCCGGTATCGATGATGACGCGGGTGACACCTCCGTGGCCGGCAATCCGCTCGAACATCGCGGCGGCACGAAGCCTTCGGTTCTTCGGGTTTTCGGGATCGCAGTCCCCCCAGTCGCCGGTAATGCGCGGCGTTCCCGGCGACGAGCCGCACCCGAGGACGGTGAAGCGCAGTCGGTCGGCCATCGTCAGGCGCTTGCCGCAGCGGACCGCGGAACCTTCGAGAAAAGCCGGAAGAAATTATCGGTAGTGAGCTTTGCGATGTCCCCCGCGCTCATGCCGGCCACCTCGGCAAGCACTGCGGCAGTGTGCACGGCATAGGCCGGCTCGTTGCGTTTGCCGCGCAGCGGCACCGGCGACAGGTAGGGGGCGTCGGTCTCCACGAGAAGCCTGTCGGCCGGAACTTCCGCAGCGATCGCGCGCAATCCGTCGGAGTTCCTGAAGGTCAGTATGCCGGAAAACGAGACATAGCCTCCGAGCCGGATCCCGGTGAGGGCAAGCTCGCGCCCCGACGAAAAGCAATGCAGGACGAAGGGAAACGCCCCCTTCGCGGTTTCCTCCTCGAGAATCGCCGCGATGTCGTCATCGGCGGCGCGCGCATGAATCACCAGCGGCAGCCTGGTTCTCCTGGCTGCGGCGATGTGCGTCCTGAAGCTTCGTGCCTGCATCTCCCGGGGTGACTTGTCATAATGATAGTCGAGGCCGGCCTCGCCGATCGCCACCACCTTCGGATGCGCAGACAGCCTCACCAGTTCGTCCGCGGTCACGTCCGGTTCTTCCGCCGCGTTGTGAGGGTGGGTTCCGACCGAGCAGAAGATCGCCTCGTGCGCTTCGGCGATCGCCAGCACGGAAGCGAATCTTCGGACCCGCGTGCATATGGTGACCATCCTGCCGATGCCGGCCGCGAGAGCGCGGGCTACGACGGCCTCCCGCTCCTCGGCAAAATCGGGAAAGTCGAGATGGCAGTGACTGTCGATCAGCATTTTGGCGCGAGCATGAGCCACGCTTGGTCGGGTGAAGTGGAGGTCACGCCCTGCCCGCCTCCTGGTCGACATAGCGCGGGAAGACCGCCTCGGGGGGAGGCAGCACGGTTCCGGACACCAGCGCGTGCCGGTCGTCGACATGCGCAAAGCTGCGTTCGGCTTGCGGCGTCGCCAGCAGGTCGAGGAGTTTCGACGCCGAGCCGGGGATGAAGGGCTGGCACAGTATGCCTACCCTCCTCAACGTTTCGGCGGTCGTCCACAGCACGGTTCCCATCCGGGCGGGATCGGTCTTGCGAAGCGCCCAAGGCTCCTGG